>CAYQWI010000019.1:0-13553 GCA_964421165.1 uncultured Natronomonas sp. | reverse complement strand
ATGACTTCGTGGCCTTCAATTTCGTGTCTATCCATCACCAGTGTTTAGACATTGTATCAACATAAGCATGTCGGTTCGTGGGCCTGTGGGCCAGCAACAGGAAGGTGCGAAAGAGACGAAGACGGCGCTGTATCCCCTCCCTACTGCGCTCCTTGTCCGCTTGCGCGGACTGCGGTGCTCGTTGAGGAAGGGGGCTTAGCGCCTGCAATCAGCTAATGGATAGCCGTCGCGTCAAGGCGGAACATTAAGCGCGTCGCCCGACAAACGCGTGTATGCGTGATCTCGATGAGACTGATCGAGAACTCCTTGTAGGACTTCTCGAGAACGGACGAGCGTCCTACAAGGAACTCGCCGAGTCCGTCGGCCTCTCGCCGCCGGCGGTGAGCGATCGGATCGATCGACTGCGTGAGATCGGCGTTATCGAACGGTTCACCGTTAACGTCGATCGCTCGGTGCTTCGCGAGGGGATCCGAATCATGGCGACGCTCGATGTCGTGCCCGGAGAGACGGCGACCGTTCGGGACGCGCTGGCCGACGTAGCCGGCGTCGAACACGTCTTCACGGCCGCCGACAGCCGGCTGTTCGTCGTCGCGACCGCCCCGAACGCCGACGTGGAATCGATGCTCGAACCGGCGTTCGACACCGGCGTCATCGAGTCGGTCGACGTCACGCCGCTCGTCGCGGCCGACTGGCATCCGGCGCTCGGAGAGGCGACGCTCGGGCTCGAATGCGCCGAGTGCGGCAACAGCGTCACCGCCGAGGGGGTTTCGACCACGCTCGACGGCGATCGCTACGAATTCTGCTGTTCGTCCTGTCAGGCCCGATTCGAGGAGCGATACGAGGAGCTCCGCGAGCGGGCGTGAAATACTGTCTATGCGGACGCGCCGTATTCGACTGTCTACGCGGAGGCTTCGTAGCCGGCCTCGCTGATCACGTCGACGAGCGCGTCCACGTCGTCGTCCCCGTCGACCGTTACGCGTCCGGACTGATGATCCGCGTCGACGCGCTCGACGCCGGATAGCTCGGTCAGCGCGTCCTCGACGTTCGCCTCACAGCCGTCGCAGGCCATCCCTTTCACTGTCAGTGTCTCAGACATACCTGTCAGTAGGTGATCCGTGGCTTTGTCGATTTCTGTTTCGATAGTTCGATGAATTCTTCACACCAGTTTGGAATCCAATGTTCTGTCGGCCATACACTGGGCTCTCAAAAGGACAAACCGCATCAATGTGGGTCCCATATACGCACCTATGACCAGGCGCGAACGGATCGGTGTCGGCGGCATGCACTGCTCGACGTGCTCGGAGACCGTCGCCGAAGCGCTCGAAGCGCTCGACGGCGTCTCCGAGGCGTCGGTGAACTACGCGACCGACGAGGGAACCGTCGCGTACGATCCGGAGCGCGTCTCGCTGTCGGCGATCTACGACGCTATCGAGGAGGCCGGCTACGAGCCGCGCCGCGAGACGCGGACGATCGCCGTCTCCGGCATGCACTGTTCGACGTGCTCGGAGACGGTTGCTGATGCGCTTTCGGCGCTCCCCGGCGCGATCCGCGCCGACGTGAACTACGCGACAGACGAGGCGACGATCGAGTACAACCCCGAATCGCTCTCGCTTTCGGACGCGTACGCCGCGATCGAAGACGCCGGGTACGATCCGGTCGTCGACGATGACGGCGACGGCGACGAGGAGTCGCCCGCCGAACGCGAGCTGCGAAAGCAGCGCCGACTCGTGATCGGCGGCGGTCTCCTCACGCTCCCGTTCATCTACCTGATGACGGCGATGTTCACGCCGCTCCCGAAACCCGGCGCGATCGCCGGAGTCCCGTTCGATTGGGTGCAGTTCGCGTTCGCGACCGCGCTCATGGCGACGCTCGGAAAGGAGTTCCTCGTCGGCGCGTACGCGGCGGCGAAAAACCACACCGCGAACATGGACACGCTGGTCGCGGTCGGGACTACCGCCGGCTACGTCTTCAGTACGGCCGTCGTCATCGGAGCGATCACCGGCGATCTGTACTTCGAGGCCGTCGGCTTCATCCTCTGGTTCATCACGGTCGGAAACTGGCTGGAAGCCCGCTCGAAAGCCCGCGCCTCCGACGCGCTCAGGGAGCTGCTTCGAATGGAGGCCGACGACGCGACCGTGCTCAGAGGCGGCGAAGAGGTGACGATCCCGCTGTCGGCGATCGAGGTCGGAGACGTGATGAAAGTCCGGCCGGGCGAGCGGATTCCGACCGACGGACTCGTCACGGACGGCGAGTCTGCCGTCGACGAGTCGATGCTGACCGGCGAGTCCGTGCCGGTCGAGAAATCACCGGGCGACGAGGTCGTCGGCTCGACGATCAACGAAAACGGCGTCCTCCTCGTCGAGGCGACGAAGGTCGGCGAGGACACCGCGATCCAGCAGATCGTCCGCCGGGTTAAGGAGGCCCAATCGCGCCAGCCGGACATCCAGCGCCTCGTCGACCGCGTCAGCGGGTACTTCGTGCCGGCCGTCATCGTCAACGCGGTCCTCTGGGCCGTTCTCTGGTATTTCTTCTCGCCGCAGCTGTATGCGGTCGTCCAGTATCTGCCGGTCGGTCAGGTCGGCGGCGGCCCGATCGTCGGCGGCGTTCCGATCCTCGAGTTCTCGATGATCGTGTTCGCCTCGGCCGTTCTCATCGCGTGTCCCTGTGCGCTGGGGCTCGCGACGCCCGCCGCGACGATGGTCGGTTCGACGATCTCCGCGAAAAACGGCGTCCTGTTCAAGGGCGGCGACATCCTCGAACGGGTTCGAGAGACGGACATTGTCGTCTTCGATAAGACGGGGACGCTGACCGAGGGCGAGATGCAGTTGACCGACGTGGAACCGATCTCCGACCCGGCGCGACCCGACGGGGGATCGGTCGTCGAACCGGCCGTCGACGAATCGTTCGTTCTGGCCGTCGCCGCGAGCGCCGAGTCCGGTTCCGAACATCCGCTCGGGGAGGCGATCGTCGAGGGAGCGCGCGAACGCGGGATCGATCTCGTCTCGGTCGAGGCGTTCGAAAACGTTCCCGGAAAGGGCGTCGAGGCGACGACCGAACACGGCGACGTGCTCGTCGGAAACCGCGCGCTACTCGAAGCCAACGGCGTCGACGCCGGACCGGCGAACGGGACGATGGAGCGGCTCGAACGCGACGGGAAGACCGCCATGCTGGTCGCTCTCGACGGCGATCTGATCGGCGTCGTCGCGACCGCCGACACGGTTCGACAGAGCGCGAAAGAGACCGTTTCGACGCTTCTCGACCGGGGCTATGAGGTGTTCATGCTCACCGGCGACAACGAGCGCACCGCCGCCGCGGTCGCCTCGGAGGTCGGTATCCCCGCCGAGAACGTCCGATCGGAGGTTCTCCCCGGCGAAAAGGCCGACGCGATCGACTCGATTCAGTCCGACGGCTCCAGAGCGATGATGGTCGGCGACGGGGTCAACGACGCGCCCGCGCTGACGGCCGCCCACATCGGCGTCGCGATCGGCTCGGGAACCGATGTGGCGATGGAAGCCGCCGACGTGACGCTGATGCGATCGGATCCGGCCGACGTGTTGAAAGCGATTCGACTCTCGAAAGCGACCATCTCGAAGGTTCGACAGAACCTCTTTTGGGCGTTCGTGTACAACGCGACGCTCATTCCGGTCGCCTCGCTCGGATTGCTCAACCCCGCGCTCGCCGGCGCGGCGATGGCCGCCTCGAGCGTCTCGGTGATGTCCAACAGCCTCGCCTTCGCGAAGTACGAACCGGCTCGCGATTACGCGCCGCTCGTCCTCCGACCGTTCGAAGCGTTGCGGAGGTGACAGCCTCCGGTACGGCACAGAAATTAGTACGCCCGAAGCGAAGAGACGACTATGTCAGAAGCGACAGCCGCTTCGCCGGTCGAGATCTCCGCCGAACGGCTCAAAGAACTCATCGACGATGGGGAGCCGTTCACGCTCATCGACACGCGAGACGACGAGAGCTACGAGAGCTGGCGGATGGCCGATGCGGTGCAGTTCTTTTATAAGCCGGACCACGATTTCGACGCCGAGGCGTTCGAGTCGGAGCTCGGCGTCGATCGCGACGATCCGATCATCACCATCTGTGCGAAGGGAAAATCGTCTGGGTTCCTCGCCGAAAAGCTCGTCGAGGCCGGATTCACCGACGTGAGACACGTCGAAGACGGGATGCGAGGCTGGAGTGCCGTCTACGATGTCGTCGACGTGGACATCGACGACTCCGTCGAGATACTCCAGTTTCAGCGTCGGGCGAAGGGATGTGTGGGGTACCTGGTCTGTGATCCGGAGACGAACGCGGCGGTCGCGGTCGATCCGACCCGCCACGTCGAGCAGTTCATCGAAGTGGCCGACGACCGCGCCTGGAACATCGAACGCGTCCTCGATACGCACATCCACGCGGATCACATAAGCGGCGGCCGGCGGTTGGCCGCCGAACTCGGCGTCCCGTACCATCTCGGCGAACGTGCCGCCGAGCGCGACCTCGCGTTCGAGTACGAACCGCTCGCGAGAAACGAGGTCGTCGCGGTCGGCGGAACGGAGCTCAAAGCCGTCTTCACGCCGGGTCACACGTCCGGGATGGCGAGCTACCTCGTCGACGGGGCGGCGCTTTTCACGGGCGATACCGTCTTCGTCGACAGCGTCGGTCGGACGGAACTGCAGTTCGGGGACGCCGACGCCGCCTCGGGGGCGACGCTTTTGTACGACTCGCTGCACGGGACCGTACTCGCCGAACCGGATCCGATCACCGTTCTCCCCGGCCACTTTCCGGTGTCAGACGACGGCGAGTACGGCGTCGATCCCGGCTCCGAATTCTCGACGACCGTTCGGGGGCTTCGGACGGAACTTCCCGTGCTCGGACGCGATCGCGAGTCGTTCATCGAGCACGTACGCGACGCCGCACCGGAGAAACCGCCGAACTACGAGCGTATCATCGCGATCAACCGCGGACAGGACGACCCCGAGGAGACGGACGCGATCGAGCTTGAGCTCGGGCCGAACCGCTGTGCGGCCGAGTGACTCGCGTCACTCGCGGGATCGGTGCGCGAGTCGAGCGACGTATACGAGGCTCTCGCGGTGGTCTTCGATATCCAGCGATCGGTCGGTCGCGTCCGGAACGGTGAGTCCCGACGCGATCCGTTCGAGCTTTTCGCGGCTGTGCTCGGAGAGCCAGCCGATCGATTGGTAGTATTCGAGCGCCGCCATCGTCCGCTCCCGTCCGGCCGTAGAAAGCAACCCGTCGAGCCACTCGAACAGTTCGAGTTGAGCACTGTATCCGTCGGGGAGTCGATCGAGATAGGGTTTTGAGACGTCCGAATCGGAACGCTTCGCGAGGAACGCGGTGGCGTCCGGCGCGTGCCACTCCGGCGCGTGCGAATCGTCCGTTCGACCCTCTTCGTCGGGCCCTCTCCGCCCCGAGACGTTCTTTTCTACACGCCGCCGATGACGCGATCTAAGATACGCTTCGACATCGTCCGTCTCGGCCCCGTTCCGTGTCGGTCTTTTATAATCGGTGGCTTCGGTTCCGGCCGGCTCTCCCTGCTGTGTCGTCTCGCTGACCACGTCGCATGATTCCTCGGAATCCGTTTCTGGGGCGGACAGCCGACCGGACATAGATACTGCTGCGTTCGACGGGATGGTATTTAAACCCCGGATCGGTTTTGATCGCTGTGTTCGCCCCTTTCAGCGCTCGAAACCAATGTGTATATCGACGATACCATTTTTAAACGAACCGCCGAAGCGCTCCGTATGGCAACGCAGGACGCTCGATCGACGACCCTCCGAGACTTCGGTGTCGACCCGAGCGCCGCCGCCCGCGGTCACTCGCCCTCGCTTCATCCCCACGAACGGTTCGTCAGGTGTCGCGCTTGCGGAGCCACGGCCCCGTACTCGGTTACCGCCGTCGGACCGATCCGACGGGCGCTGAACGAACTCGCCTCGGTCCCGTGCGATCGCTACGAGCTTCCGGACGTTCCCGTCGGCGACCACGTCCCGATCGTCACTCCCGAACACCCGACCCGGGGCCGAAGCGTCGTCTGTGAATCGTGCGGTCGGTCGTCCCGGCTCGACGGCGACCGCGAACGGATCCTCGAAGCGCTCGCCGACGTTCCCTGTTCGGGTCAACTGCGTCGGTCCGAACTGGTCGATCTCGTCATCTCACCGAGCGGATTCACGCCGCGACTTCGGGATCTGGGCGTCGAGAACTGGCACGGTCGGCTCGGGGGAGGTCACGACGAGGCCGTAGTTCGCCAGTTCCGTCACGAACGGTTCCAGTACACCGTCTACGTTCGTGAGCGAGCCGACGGCAGCTACGTCGCAACGCTATCGACGGCACCGAACGCCGCCGTCGACCCGGTCGACGAGCTTCGACTTCCGGAGCCCGGCAGCGATTCGGAGAGCGAATCCGCCGCCGTCACACTCGTCACCTTCCTCTCGGCGACGGATCCGCTCACTGCGGGGGAGCTTTCGGAGCTCCACTCCGCGTACGAAGACGCCTACCGGAGCCACCGCGCGAGATGGCTGGACGATGCGTACGAGCGCGCTCGTGAGACGTTTCGAGAGCGATTCGACGCGTCCCCCGAGGCGTTCACCGACGCCTTTTCCGATACCTCCGCGGACGTCCCAGAGGTACTCCGACGACTGATCGGCTCGGACGGGTTCACGGACTTGTCCGAACCGGACTTCGCAGTCGAGATTCTCGGTCACGAGCACGCGTTTCCGGGGTTCATCGAGTTCGTCGCCGACCGTCACTGCTGGTCGCCGCCGGTTCCCGAAACGTAGCCTACTCGACGCTGTCTTCGATCCAGTCGCCGAACGCGTCGAGTGTCTCGGCCTCATCGAACCGTTCGATACACGGTAAGTCGTGCGGATGCAGTTCCACGACTCGCGATTCGAGCGCGTCGTATCCCTCGGCGGTCGTTTTCGCGAGGAGCGCGACCTCCGCTTCCTCGACGACATCGCCCTCCCACCGAAACGTCGATCGACATTCGAAGCGGTTGACGCAGGCCGCCAGTTCCTCTTCGACGAGCGCGCTCGCGATCTCCGCAGCCGAATCCGGCGGGGCCGTAATATAGGCCGTCGTCATCGGATCACGCCTTCGGGCTCATCTCTCCTTTGATCGGATTGTACCGGCCGTTGATGTCCCACTCGTGGATACAGTGTTTGTTTCCGACCTGCCTTTCGCCGTCCACCTCGGCGATAATCCAGTTGTCGGTCTCGCCGTCCCAGACGTCTATCCGGCCACACCGTTCGCAGGTTCGCCGCGTTGGCGGCGCGATCTCGGCGTCCATATCTGACGGATCGATCTCCAGCGTAATCAACTGCCCGCCCGACGGTGAGACTGCCCCCGCGGCGTTCGTTCAAAAATCCGGGAGATCGTCCGGCGCCTCGAACTCGGCTTCCCAGTCGATGTACTCAGATTTGAGCGTTCGGCTGACGGTGTCGCCGAACTCGGCCATCGAGGCGTTGATTCCGGAGACAGTCTCCCACGAGGTGAGATCGGGGTGGAGTTCGCGCTCCTTCCAATCCTCGGGAATCCCGGGGGCGTGATAGCCGACGCGGTCGGCGAAATCGTCCCAAAAGAAGTCGAATGCGTCGAACATACCGAGCTCCTCCGCGATCCCGAACGCGTCCTCACTGAGGTCGGTCTCCTCGGCCCACTGCTCGAACGCTTCCTCCCAGGCCCCTTCATCGAGGAACTCCTCCAGCTCCTCGCGCCGATAGTCTGTCCCCTGTACCTCCACGTCGTCGTAGTCGTCGGCGTCCCGCTGCGGAAGTTCGGGCGGTGCGGGCGGATCAACGTTCAGTCCCATACCCGACCGTGGTGCCCGACGGATAAAACTCCACTCCAGCGGGCGGCTGTATAAACGTTAAACCAACGGCGCGAGAAACACTCTGTATGCGAGTCTTAGTTCCCTACGACGGATCCGAACAGTCGAAAGCCGCACTCGAATACGCGGCCTCGAACCACGACGAGGACGATATCGTGCTGTTACACGTGCTGGACTTCGTCGAGTCCGGATACAGCGCCGCGCCCGATATGGCGCTCGCCGGCTACTGGGAGGAGTGGTACGAGCAGGCCGAATCGTCGGCGAAGGAAATGCTCGATAACGCGGCTGCCACGCTCGACGTAGCGCCGGAGACGGAGATCGTCGTCGGCCAGCCCGCCCGATCGATCGTCGAGTACGTCAATGAAAACGATATCGATGCCGTCGTTATCGGGAGTCACGGGCGCGACGGACTCTCGCGGGTCTTGCTCGGCAGCGTCGCCGAGACCGTCGTTCGCCGATCGCCGGTTCCCGTCACGGTCGTTCGCTGATCCGCCCCCGGAATTCAATCCGAACTTTCGAGCCGTTCTGTGACCTGTTCGAGCTGTTCGCGCCGTGCGGTGACGGCGTCGTCTCGAAGTGCGGCCTCGGCTTCGGTCGGACAGCTCAGCTCCGGAACCTCGGTCGGCCGCCCGTCCTCGTCGACGGCGACGAACGTGAAAAACGAGGTCGTCGCCAGCCGTCTGTTCCCCTCGGCCGGGTGTTCGGCGTGCACGTCGACCCGGACGTCGATGCTCGTCCGCCCCGTCCCGAAGACGTACGCTTCGACGACGGCGACCTCCCCGAGATCGATCGGACTGACGAAATCGACGTGATCCATCGACGCCGTCACACACTGTCTCCCCGCGAACCGCATGCTCGAAATCGCCGCACAGATGTCCATCCAGTGAAGCACGCTCCCACCGAGCGCGCGCCCGAGGGTGTTCGTTTCGTTCGGGAGCACCATCTCGGTCATCTCGGTCTTCGATTCGGCCAGAGTCGTCATGGATACACCAACTCTACCGCGTGGTAAGGGCGCTTCGGTCGGCTTTTCTCACCGCATCCCGACACACGTAAACCCCTCGGCCGACAGGGTCAGACAATGAGTAGTGACGCCGAAGCGGGTTCGGTGCGGGTCGTCGGGACGGCGCACGTCTCGTCGGCCAGCGTCGAAGAAGTCGAGTCGGTCATCGACGCCGAGCGGCCGGACGTCGTCGCCGTCGAACTCGACGACGGTCGGTATCGCCAACTCAAGGGCGAAGCCCCCGATGATCTCGACGCTGGCGATCTGCTGAAGGGGAACACCGTCTATCAGTTCCTCGCGTACTGGATGCTCTCGTACGTGCAAGCCCGTCTCGGCGACCGGTTCGATATCGAACCCGGTGCCGATATGAAAGCCGCAATCGACACCGCGGAGGGGCTCGGGATCGATATCGCCCTCGTCGATCGCGATATTCAGGTGACGATTCAGCGTTTTTGGGCGCGCCTCTCGCTCATCGAGAAGATCAAACTCGCCGCCAGTCTCGCCGTCGGGCTCGGCGACCCCAGGGAGATCGGCCTGGGCGTCGGGCTGGGAATCGGCCTGATGGCGTCGATACTTGCCGGTGCGATCGCCGGTCCGTTCATCGTTCCGGACGCGCTCGGTTCGGGCTTTTTCGCCGGAGTCGCTGACACACTCCTCGTCGCGATCACGCTCGGACTCTTCCTCGGCGTCACGATCGTGTTCGCGCTCGACCAACTCGCTCCCGAGGACGACGAGCTACAGGAGATCGATATCGAACGGATGACCGACACCGATGTGGTCGGTGCGATGATGGAGGAGTTCCGACGGTTCTCGCCGGGTGGGGCGGAAGCGCTTATCGACGAACGGGACGCCTACATCGCTCACCAACTCGTTGCGCTACGGGATTCGGGATACGACGTGGTCGCCGTCGTCGGCGCGGGTCACCGTGAGGGAATCGAGCGGTATCTGGAGACGCCGTCTCTGTTACCGTCGATGGAGTCGCTGACCGGACGCACGTCCGGTTCCCGAATTTCTCTGTACAAGCTGTTCGGCTATCTGTTCACGCTGGGCTTTCTCGCGTTCTTCGTGCTGTTGGCGATCGCGACGTACACGGGTGTCGAAGGAGCCTCCAGTGAGTTGCTCTTTCGACTGTTCGCGGCGTGGTTCCTCGTCAACGGCATTCTCGCGTTCGGCCTCGCGAAGGTCGCAGGGGCACACTGGCGCTCCGCCGGTGTCGGCGGCGCCATCGCATGGCTGACGAGCGTGAATCCCCTCTTGGCTCCAGGCTGGTTCGCCGGCTACGTCGAGTTGCGCTATCTCGACGTCAACGTCGGTGACATCTCGAAGCTCAACGAGATTATGTCCGACGAGGAAACGCCGCTCCGACAGCTCTGGACAGATCTCACCGACGTTCCACTTTTTAAACTTATCATGATCGTCGCGCTGACGAACGTCGGAAGCTTCATCGGAAGCGTCGTCTTCGCGACGGTGTTGCTCCCGTATCTGTTCGCCGGCTCGGGAATCGAGGGAGCAAGCGGCGTCGCCAGACTCATGATCGAGGCCGCACGGAACAGCCTCGAAATCCTCATCGGGGTTCTTCAATGAGCGCGGCTCGATTCAACGGCATCCGGTTCTATCCGGACGAGCTCCGGGATCTCGCCATCGCGTGGATCGCCCTTGGAGTCGCGTTCAGCATCTTCATCTTCGTCGCTACTGGGCGTGAAGTGTTCCCCGACATCACGGGTGCGGTGCTCTCGCCGCTGTTTGCGTACGTCTTCGTAGTCAGTCTCTTGACCGTCGGTATCGGTTTTCTCCTTCACGAACTCGCACACAAGATCGTCGCCGTTCGGTTCGGTCAGATCGCGTCGTTCAAAGCCGATTACTCGATGCTCGCTCTATGCGTGGGAGCGGCCTTCGCCGGGCTTTTGTTCGCCGCACCGGGAGCGGTGTATCACCGCGGTCGGATCACGGAACGGCAGAACGGGCTCGTCTCCGTTGCCGGGCCGTTGACGAACGTCGCGCTCGTCTTCGTGTTCGTTCCGTTGGTGTTCCTTGGGGGATTTCTCGGACAGGTCGGACAGCTCGGTGTCCTCATCAACGCGTTCTTGGCGGCGTTCAATATGATTCCGTTCGGCCCCCTCGACGGGAAATCCGTTCTGTCGTGGAACAAGGTCGTGTTCGTGACCGCATTCGTCGGTTCGGTCCTCCTGGCTATTGGCTCGTTTCTCTTCGTGGGATTCCCGTCGTTCTAATACTCACGGACAAAAGAATATAAACACGATTCACCAGGATGAAGCCGTTCGATAGAACGAACGGCAAGCCACTGGTGAGTCGGTTTCATCTGGTTTCGTCCATCAGTATAACGAACCGTGGAATCAACCGACGCGCTTTTGCCTCGTTCGGTCACCGGTTGAAGTATGACTGACGATGATGCCTCCCGTGATGAACTAACCTACGCGGACGCGGGCGTGGACATCGACGCGAGTGAATCCGCGACGGCGGCGCTCATCGGCGCGATCGGCGAATTTGAGGGCGATTACGCCGGCCTCGTCGATATCGGCGATCGATACCTGGCGCTCGCGACCGATGGTGTCGGAACGAAACTGCTCGTCGCCGAGGCGCTCGATGACTACTCGACCATCGGTATCGACTGCATCGCGATGAACGTGAACGATCTCATCGCGACCGGCGTCACGCCGGTCGCGTTCGTCGACTATCTGGCGGTGGAGACTCCGGACGACGAGACCGCTGCGCGGGTTGGTGAGGGTCTCGCCAACGGTGCCGAGCAGGCGAAAATGGGTCTCATCGGCGGCGAGACAGCCGTTATGCCGGACGTGATCCGCGGCCTCGATCTCGCCGGCACCTGTGCCGGATTGGCAACCGAAGACGAGCTGTTCGACGGCGAAGCAGCGGCTGGCGATCTGATCGTCGGCGTGCCGTCGTCGGGAATTCACTCGAACGGACTGACGTTGGCACGCGAGGCGGCGACCAGAGAGTACGACTACACCGATCCGTTCCCGTACGATCCCGACCGAACGGTCGGAGAAGTGCTTCTCGAACCGACCCGGATCTATCGGGAACTCCTCGAACCGCTACAGGCGGCCGAAACGCATGCGGCGGCCCACGTTACCGGCGGCGGCTGGACGAACCTTCAGCGGATGGGCGAGTACCGATACGTCGTCGAGGATCCCTTCGAACCGCAGCCTGTCTTCGAATTTATCCAGGAAGAAGGTGGTGTCACCGATGAAGAGATGCACCGCACATTCAACATGGGGACCGGATTCGTCGCCGCGCTTCCCGAAACGGACGCGGCGACGGTCGTCGAAGAACTCGACGATGCGCGAGTCATCGGTCGCGTCGAGTCCGGTGATGGCGTTTCGGTCCGCGGCTTAGAGTTGTAGCGAACAGGTGGGACTTCAACCGGATCGACCCGTTCCCACGCTCCCGCCTCGGGGGTCGATCGCCGTTCGTCAGGACACGGGCCGTCTGGCCGCGTAGTAGTATTTAAACCCCCCGGGCGGGGGAAGATTTTTGAATAACTGATGGTAATTGTCGTCTATGGGAATGGACCTGCCGACGCCGGCCGATCTCAAGGAACGTCGGACGCATTTGGAGTTAACGCAGAGCGAACTGGCGAACCGTGCGGACGTTTCGCAGCCGCTCATCGCTCGGATCGAGGGCGGCGACGTGGACCCTCGACTTTCGACGCTCCGACGGATCGTTAACGCCCTCGACGAGGCGGAGAGCGCGGTGATGCACGCGGGGGATATTATGCACGAAGGCGTCATCACGATCGCACCGGACGACAGCGTCAGAGAGGCGATCGACGTGATGGTGCAAGAGGGATACTCACAGCTTCCGGTCGTTCGGGACGGGCGTCCACAGGGAATCATCTCGAACTCCGATATCCGGCAACTTGACTCCGATAACGCCGGTGAATTGCCCGTCGCTGACGTGATGCGCGAAGCGATCACGACCGTCGAGCCGGACGCCACTTTGGATGAAGTGAACGCGCATCTCAATCACCAAGACGCAGTAATGGTGGTCGAAGACGGCCAGCTGCGCGGAATCATCACCGAGGCTGACGTCGCGGCACACATCTCCTGATCGGTGCTACTCGTCTTCTTCGTCGCCGGTCTCAAAGGTCTGGACGACTTTTAACGGCACGTCACGAAGTGCACCGCCGATCTCGCTTTTTGCGATCCGGGAGGCGTGTTGTTCGCTGTCGGCGTTGAACACCTTCATTTCGAGTCCGAGGCCGACGAGCGCCGTATCGGCGGCGATGAACGCCGAATCGAACGGCTCGCCGCAGGCGGGACAGGGCGTCGATCCCACTTCCACTTCTACGTAGTCCATGTCCGCCTCGTTGAGTCGCCTGCCTGCTTCGCTGACCGCGACGCCGATCGCGTCGTCGATCGCTTCTACATCACGAACCAACCACGCTGCTTCCATCGCGACGAGATAGTTGCTCATATCCGCTCAAAACGGTGCCCGACGGATATCCCTATTGTTTCCAATCGACGAGCGTCGCGAACCGAACAGAGCCCGCCCGTCCCGCGCACGTCACGGACATCTTTGCTATAACTTATGACGATAACTGCAAACACTCATCGGCGTTATCCGAACTTCAGCGGACGCGTCACAGATTGATCTGTCTTCGATACAAATTCACTTTAATCGCATGACTGGAGTACGATTCGGTGATCGTGCAACCCCTGCTCACGGGACGATTCGAACACAAAAGCT
>CAYQWI010000018.1:467-13719 GCA_964421165.1 uncultured Natronomonas sp. | reverse complement strand
ATTCTCCAGGAGATGGACATCGAGCATCCGGCCGCCCAGATGATCGTCGAGGTCGCCGAGACACAGGAAGAAGAGGTCGGCGACGGAACGACGACCGCGTCCGTGCTCGCCGGACAGCTCCTCGCGCAGGCCGAAGACCTCATCGACGACGACGTGCATCCGACGACGATCGTCGAAGGATATCAAGAGGCCTCGCGGCTTGCGCTGGAGGCCATCGAAGCGCAACTTCTAACCGACGAACTGGACGACGAGGTACTCGTCTCGGTCGCCGAATCGTCGATGACCGGCAAGGGAACCGGAGATATCGACGCCGCGACGCTCGCCGAAACCATCGTCGCGGCGGTTCGGCAGGTCCAAACGGATGACGGCGTCGACCGGAACGCCATCTCGCTCCGCACCCAGCGAGGGGCCGGAGCCTCGGCGACCGAACTCGTCCAGGGCGTCATCAGCGAAGAGGAGCCGCTCCACCCCGACATGCCGACGGCGGTCGAGGACGCGAACATCGGCGTCATCAACGTCGATCTGGAAGTCCAAGAAGCCGATATCGACGCCGAATACGACATCAAAAGCGTCGATCAGCTCAACGCCGCTCTCGACGCCGAGGAAGCGGAGCTCCGCGGCTACGCCGAGACGATCGCCGACGCCGACATCGACGTTGCCTTCGTCACCGGTGACGTGGACGACCTCGTTGCCTCGTATCTCGCGAAAGAAGGAATCCTCGCGTTCGACTCCGTCGACGACGACGAAGCCAGCTCGATCACCCGCGCAACCGGTGCGCATCTGATCGGCACGCTCAAAGATATCGAGGCCGACGACATCGGACACGCCGACACCGTCCGAGTCAAGTCCTTCGGAGACGACGAACTCGCCTTCATCGAAGGCGGAGCCGCGGCCGAAACCGTCACCGTCTTCGCCCGAGGCGGAACCGAACACGTCACCGACGAACTCGAACGCGCGCTCGAAGACGCACTCGACGTCGTGACCGCCGCACTCGACGCCGGCGGCGTCGTTCCCGGCGCGGGTGCGACCGAGATCGCGATTTCGGATCACATCCGCGAAAGCGTCGCGAGCGTACAGGGACGCAAACAGCTCGCGATCGAAGCGTACGCGGACGCCGTCGACGTGCTCCCGCGAACGCTGGCGGAGAACACCGGCATGGATCCGATCGACGCGTTGGTCGAACTCCGCTCCGTCCACGACGCCGACGGCGTCGCGGGACTGATCAGCGAAGGGCAGTCCGGCTCCGTCGGTAACCCGATCGAACACGGCATCCTCGATCCCGCCGCTGTCAAGCGAGAGGCTGTCGGGTCCGCGACGGAAGCGGCGACGATGATCGTTCGGATCGACGACGTCATCTCGGCCGAATAACCACCGATTTCGTATTTTTTGACGGATGAGCTGAAAACCGATAGCGGTATCCACGTACTTTTATCGATCCGCACCGAGCGAACGGGTATGACACGACTCGACGGCGAGACGGTTATCGTCACCGGCGCGAGCCGGGGGCTGGGCGCGTCGATGGCGAAACGCTTCGCGAGCGAGGGCGCGAACACCGTCCTGGCGGCTCGCAGTAAAGAACCGGTGGAATCGGTCGCGGCGGACGCCGACGGCGAGACGCTCGTGGTCCCCGCAGACGTGACCGACGAGGCGGCCGTCAGAGGGCTCGTCGAAACGACGGTCGACGAGTACGGCGAGCTCACCGGACTCGTCAACAACGCCGCGATCGGGCTGTTGAGCCTCTACGACGAGAAGCGAGACGTCGTCGATATCGATGTCGACGACTGGCGGCTCATCATGGACGTAAACGTCACGGGGGTCTTTCTCTGTTCGAAACACGCCGTCCCCGAGATGGAGACCGGGAACATCGTCAACATCTCCTCGGGATTGGGACGGCGCGGATCGGCAGGCTGGGGACCGTACGTCGCGTCCAAGTGGGCGCTGGAGGGGTTCTCGAAGACACTGGCGTACGAGCTTGAACCGGAGATCAACGTCAACTGCCTCGATCCCGGCGGGCGGGTGGAAACGGGCTTTTGGGATCACCTCGACCCGGTCGAGCGCGAATCGATCCTCGATCCGGACGTGATGGACGACGCTGCAGTGTCGCTCTTAGAACAGGCTCCGAGCGGCGTTACGGCCGAATCGCTGCCGGCCGACGAGTGGGAAACCAGACTGGGTTAAGCGACCTCGCGGTCGCCGTCCCGTTCGCGTTCACGGTTCGGGAGGTCGACCTCCGATTGCGCTCTATCTTCGGCCAGTTCCCGGTCGATGTCGTCTTCGAACGCCGACACCGATTCGACCGTCAGGACGTTGCCGCCGCCGGGGTCGACGACCATCACCTCCGCGCCTTCTTCGATTTCGCCGTCGAGGGCGCGGGCCTGGTAGTACGGATTGAAGCCGCCGCCGTCGATCTTCACTTCGCCCTCGCCTTTTGTGACACGTTGGGTGACAGTTCCAGTTTTGCCGCGTAGCGATTGGGAGTCGCTCGTCCGGCCGCTTCCCTTCCCGCCGTAGAAATCGAACTGCCGGTAGCCGTACAGCGCCGCTCCGCCGGCGACCAACACGACGGCCGCCAGCACGATCGGCAACGCCGCCACCGGAAGCAGCGAGCAGAAGGCCGGCGATCCCCGCCGCGAGTAGCGCGATCCCGACGACGATGAAGTGCGCGCCGGGAGCGAACGCCTCCATAATCATCAGTGCCGAGCCGACGAGAACGAGCAAGAACGGCACCGATACCCCGAGCAGTTCGACCATGGCGTTCGGTAGGGGCTCCCGGAGGTTAACGCTTCGGACGCCCGACCACGGAACGTCAGTTCACCCGGCGAGCAACCGCGAGAGGATAAAAAGCGTCAGGAGGACGCCGAGCAGAACGAACACCGTGTGTTCGAGGGATGGATTCCCGGGCTCGATCGGCTGAGTTCGACGGCGCTGCGCTTCGGCCGTCGCCTCGGCTTCCGCTTCGCGCGCTTCGAGATCCTCGAGCGTGAACGTCCACTCGTCTTCGGACGCGTCCTGATCGCGATCCGCACCGTCGGTCATACCGGCACTACCGGCGTCGGACGCAAATGCGTATCGACTCGGTCACCGGATTATCGAACCTTCGTTCCCGGTTCGGCGTCGCCGTGAGTCGTCAATAGATCGGCCCGCTCGCCCGCAGCGAGCACCATGCCGTCCGATTCGACGCCGAACAGCTCGCTTTTCTCGAGGTTGGCGACGATGACGACCCGCGTTCCAGGCAGTTCCTCGAGATCGTGGAGCTGTTTGATCCCCGCGACGATCTGGCGCGTCTCGACGCCGATGTCGACGGCCAGCTTCGCGAGTTTGTCGGCCCCGTCGATGGGGTCGGCGCTCACGATTTCGCCGACCCGGAGATCGAGATCTTTGAACTCCTCGAAGCTCACGCGCTCGGGCTCGACCGGCTCGAGATCCGCCGCCTCACGATCGACCTCGCCTTCGTCGGCTCCGTCAGCTTCCCCGCCTTCGTCGTCTTCGCCGCCGGTCGCGGCGTCGACGCGCGCTTGGAGCTGCCGGTTCAGTTCCTCGACGCGGTCGTCTTCGATCTGTTCGAACAGCTCCTCCGGTTCGCCGAACCGATCCGGTGGGGCCGCGAGCGCGTCTTCGATCGTCGTCTCGTGAACGCGTCCGCCCTCGTCGAGCTGTTCCCACACCGTCTCGGCCTTTTCAGGGAGCACCGGTTCCATCAGGACGGCGATCGCTTTCGAGAGCTGCACGCAATCGCGGATGACCTGCGCCGCCTTTTCGGGATCCTCGTCGGTGAGCTTCCACGGTTCGTGGCGCTGGATGTACTCGTTGCCGAACTTGGCTAACTCGACCGGAACGCGACCGAGTCCGCGAACCCGGTAGTCGTTGACGGCGTCGGCGAACGCCTCGGTCGCCGTTTCGATCCGCGCTCGGACCTCCTCGCTCACGTCAGCGTCGGGCGTCCCGTCGTAGTTTCGCTCCGCAAAGAGCAGCGACCGGTACAGGAAGTTCCCGAGCGTGCCCACCAGTTCGCTGTTGGTCCGCTCCTGTAAGCCGTCCCACGAGAAGTTCACGTCGGCGGTGAACTCGCTGCCGGTGATGATGTGGTACCGATACAGATCCGGGTGAAGGCCCGAGTCGACGTAGTCGTCGGCCCACACCGCCCGGTTCCGAGACGTCGAGAACGCCTTGCCGGCGAGGTTGACGAACCCGCAGGCCATCACGGCGCGCGGTTCGTTGTAATCCGCCCCGCGCAGCATCGCGGGCCAAAAGACCGTGTGGTGTTGGATGATATCGTGACCGATGATGTGGACGATCTCGCCGCCGTCAGGGACGTCGTCCGCCCCTGACGAGGTTCCGCTCGCTTCGCTCGCGGAACCGCCGTCCGGCTCCGTCTCGGTGCCGTGGTTCTTCCAGACGGCCTCCCAGTCGTACTCGTCGGCTCCGACCCGCTCTGTGTACTGCTTCGTCGAGGAGACGTACTCGATCGGCGCGTCGACCCACACGTAGAGGACGAGATCGTCCGCGTCGCCGTCCTCGGCCGGGTAGTCGATCCCCCACTCCATATCGCGGGTGATACACAGATCCTGCAGTTCCCCCTCGATCCACTCTCGCGGCTGGTTTTTCGCGTTGTCGGTGCCTTCGAGCCGATCGATGAACTCCTGTAGATACCCCTGGAAATCCGAGAGCCGGAGGAACTTGTGCGGGCGGGTGCGGTACTCCGCGGGATTGCCGGTGATCGTCGAGACGGGATCTTCGATCTCGCCGGGCTCTAAATGCCGCTGACAGCCTTCGTCACACTCGTCGCCGCGGGCCAGTTCTCCGCAGTACGGACAGGTTCCCTCGACGAACCGATCCGGGAGCGGCTGGTCGGTTTCGGCGTCCCACGCGACCTCGATTTCCTTTTCGAAGACGTGGTCGCCGTCGATCCACGACCGGACGAACGACCGGGTCATTTCCGTGTTCGTCTCGTCGTGGGTGTGGCCGTAGTTGTCGAACTCGACGTTGAACTTCGGAAACGTCTCCTCGTACTGTTCGTGATATTCGAGCGCGAACGTCTCGGGATCGACGCCCTCCTCGGCGGCGTTGACCGCGATCGGCGTCCCGTGCATGTCCGAGCCGCTGACGAACGCGACCGACTGTCCGAGCCGCTCCAGCGCCCGCGCGTAGGCGTCACCGCTGACGTACGTCCGCAGGTGGCCGACGTGGAGGTCGCCGTTGGCGTACGGCAACCCGCAGGTGACCACCGCCGGGGTCTCCGTCGGAAACTCCTCGTGCATACACGACACCCCGAGCCACGGCGGTAAAACACTCCCGTTCCGCTCTCGCGGCGAGCACTCCGGAAAACGCCTGCGGCTCGGCCCGCTGCATACCGGGTCCGTAACGGTCGCCGCGTTCGGCCGTTGTCTTTCCGACCGTTCAGCGGATCGAATCGAGCAACAGTTTCTGCTCTTTCCGTTTGACCTCGTGTTGCACGTCTCTGACCGCGTCGATGTTCGCGGAAATCGAGGAGACGCCCTCGTTGACGAGGAAACGGACCATCTCCGGCTTCGAGCCGGCCTGCCCGCAGATGCTCGTCCGAACGTCGTGTTTCCGACAGATTTCGATCGTGTCACCGATAAGCCGGAGGACAGACGGGTGGAGTTCGTCGAACCGGTCGGCGACGTTCTCGTTGTTCCGGTCGACGGCGAGGGTGTACTGGGTGAGATCGTTGGTTCCGAAGGAGGCGAAATCGATGCCGGCCTCGGCCATCTCCTCGACTGTCAACGCGGCGGCGGGCGTTTCTATCATCACGCCCCACGACCGATTTTCGGGATCGACACCGGCCGCTTCCATCAGGTTTCGCGCACGGACGACGTCCTCGGCGTCGTTGACCAGCGGGAACATGATCTCGACGTTGTCGTACCCCATCTCGAAGAGCCGACGGAACGCCTCGAGTTCGTGCTCGAAGATCTCCGGACGGTCGAGGCTTCGCCGAATCCCTCGGTAGCCGAGCATCGGGTTGTGCTCGTGCGGTTCGTCTTCGCCGCCCTCCATCTGTCGGAACTCGTCGGTCGGCGCATCGAGCGTCCGGACGCGGACGGGACGGGGGTAGAACTCGTCGGCGACACCGCGGACGCCCTCGACGATCTCCTCGACGTACGCGTCCTCGCCGTGATCGGCGATGTATCGCTCCGGCGTCTTGTTCGTCGACAGGATCATGTGCTCCATCCGAAGCAGACCGACCCCGTCCGCACCGGTCGCTGCGGCGCGTTCTGCGGCCTCGGGGATGGAGACGTTGACTTTCACCTCCGTGGCGGTCATCGGCTTCACCGGGTTCTGCGGCCGAACGTCCTCGACGGCGTCGGTCTGTTCTTCGGGCTCAGCGGCGCCCTCCGAAACGGTCCCTTTGTCGCCGTCGATGGTGACGATCTGTCCGTCTTCGAGTCGTTCGCTCGCCGTCCCGGCGCCGATGACGGCCGGTGCGCCGAGTTCGCGAGCGACGATCGCGGCGTGGCTCGTCATTCCGCCCTCGTCGGTGATGATTCCGCTCGCACGTTTCATCGCCGGCACCATGTCCGGCGTCGTCATCTCGGTGACGATGATGTCCCCTTCCCCGACTTTATCGAGCTGATCGAGTTTGTGAACGATTCGAACCGGGCCGGACGCGATGCCCGGAGACGCGCCGAGACCGCTCAAAAGGACGTTCGCGTCGTTGTCGCTCTCGGCGGCCTCCTCCGCTGCGCTTTCGGAAATCGTCGTGATCGGGCGCGATTGCAGCATGAACACGTCGTCACCGACGATAGCCCACTCGACGTCCTGTGGGTCGTCGTAGTGTCCCTCCGCCCGCTCGCCCAACTCGACGAGCCGTTCGAGTTCGTCGTCTCCGAGAACACGGGCGTTCCGCTTATCATCGGGGACCGCCCGTTCTACGGTTTCGCCGGTCTCCTCGTCTTTGTACATCATGACCTTCTTGTCGGCGATCGTCTCGTCGAGGAGCTCGCCCGTCTCACGGTCGATAACGTAGTTATCGGGCGAAACGGAGCCGGAGACGACTGCCTCACCGAGTCCCCACGCGGCCTCGATAATGATTTTCGGGGCACCGGTCGACGGATGAGAGGTGAACATGACGCCGGATTTGTCGGCGTCGACCATCAGCTGGACGACGACGGCGATATCGACGATGTCGTGGTCGAACCCCTGCTCGTTTCGGTAGTAGATCGCACGCTGGGTGAAAAGCGACGCCCAGCAGTGCTTGATGCGGTCGATGAGATCGTCGCGAGTGACGTTGAGGTAGGTGTCCTGCTGTCCGGCAAACGAGGCGGTGTTGTGCGTAATGACGCTCCCTCGTCCGGCCGCGAAGTTTTCGGCGTCCGGAACACAGAAATCGTAGACCGGGCCATCATAGTCGATCGCTTCGATTCGCTCGATATCTTCCCACGCTACGGATGTATCAAACGAAAGTGAATCGACACCCAGATCCGAAACACGTTCGTTGAACTGACGTTGGCTGTAGGTTCCGCTCATCCGTGCTTTGTTCCACGGTTCCTGATCGAGCTCGAATTGGCCGTTTCCATCCCGACCGCGGTAACGCTCTTCGGTTGCGAAATCGACGACGTCCTCGTAATACGCTGATCCGCAGTCCGGACAGTACCACCGATCCCGTCCGTCGTACGGGCTCGATTTGTTGATCTCGTCCCCGCAGTCCGGACACCGTGCAACGGTCACACTCTCGGTTGGGAGCGTTGCTTCGAACTGATTACGGATACGTTCGGAGAGTTCCTCCGAGACGGAGATCGTCCGAGAGAACTCGGGGTAGTACGCTTTGGTATCGTGCTCTTCGATCAGTTCGTCGAGCTGCTCGATCTTCCGTTCCGATTCGAATCCGACGCGCTCTCGAAAAGTTCGAGCTTCGCGTGCGGGAATAAAAATTCGGTACGAATCGCTCCACGTGCCGTCCCCGTCACGCTCGCCGATTCGGTAGTCGATCCCGAGCAGTTCGAGCAGGCGCGCGAGGCCCTCGACGAGTCGCTCGGATGTCGTCGCGTACGCGATTTCGCTGCCGACCGTACCGTCACCATCGAAACAGCCGCGGAGGAACTGGCCGATACGGTCTCGATCCCATCCGAAGACGAACTCAGGGACGCGTTTATTTCCGGCGAGTCGGCCCTTCCCCTCCGTTTCATCCGGGTGACCAGCCACGGCGTGGAGGAACCGAACTAGGGACTTACAGTGGAACCGATAGGAGTGTTTGTTCTTCGCCTGTCCGTTCCAGAGCCTGAATCGGTCCATCACCTCGAGCACCCGATCTAACACCTCCTCGTCGGTGTTCGTGATCGAAACCTGACTAACGCCGTACGTACTCCCCTCCGCGACGTAGAGGCCAAGGAAGTACGCGAACGCGTTGTCGGCCTCGATCGGTGACGGCAGTGACTGCTGGATCGTTTCGTTCGAGGAGTCGTTGTCGATCATAACGCCACCGTCGGCTCGGAGTACGTCTTCACCGTAGATGTAGTCGGTTACGTCGATCGTATCCGGACCGGCATTCATCGGCTCGATTTCGCGGGGAACCGGGACTTTCTCGTTCCCGTCGAGTTCCTCGATGGTCGTCGTCGTCGGTTCCAGCGTATCTTCGTCGAGTACGACGAGCGAATGATCCGGCGTCACGGTGATCTGCCGACCGGTACTCGTCGTGATACGGTGAAGTGTCTCGTTCTCGGCAGGATGCTTGTAAAGCCGATCGACGTCACACCACTCGATACCGTCATCAGTTAGAGACGGGACCTCGACGGTCCGTCGACCGCAATCGAGAGGGGCAATCTCATCCATTCGACCGAAGACCGGCTCTCCGTCGACCCTGAGCAACGCGGATTCGTCCGCGGCGATACTCGGCAGATCTTCCGCCGTCGCCGAAGAGCGAACCGCGACGAACGCCTCGCCGTCCTCGAGGTCGTCGTACGCGGCGAGGATATCGTCGCGAACGGTTTCGGGAATCTCGGTTTCGAGTATGAGTTCTTTCGCTTTCGCTTCCGCCTCAGCGAGTTCGGCGGAGTCGTCGGAATCGATCTCGACGGCGTCGAACAGCTCCTCGTCGATCCCGGTCTCCTCGATGAACGAACGATACGTCCCCGCAGTTACGACGAATCCGGGCGGGACAGGCAGTCCCGCTGCGGTCATCTCTCCGAGGGACGCTCCCTTGCCCCCGACCGCTCCGATATCGTCGGATCTGATCTCGTCCAGCCAGAGTACGGGTTTGTTGAGACTGTCAGTCCCGTCTGCTGTCATCACGTAGTCGTTTACGCGCCCCTAACTTAGACCATTCGTTCGTGGAACGGTCGGCGAAGCAGACGAAACCGACCGTATCAGACCTCGATAATGTCGTCTTCGGGGAACTCGGGAACGGCGATGGTTCCGTCGATAGACGTCACCGCAGATCCGCCGATCGAAATCGGATCGGACCGCGCTCGGACGAAGACTCGCCCCGGCCGATCGACGAAGTGCCCCTGTTCGAAAGCCATCTCATCCGGCAACTCGCCGTCGAAAGCGTCGAACTCGCGGAGGTACGCACCGACCGCGCCGGAAGCGGTGCCGGTCACGGGATCTTCGTCGACGCCGGCCGCGGGCCCGAACATCCGACCATGGAGGGTCGACCCGGCCTCGAGCGCGTCAAATGTGAACGCGTACACGCCCGTCACGTCCAACTCCTCGCTCAGTGCTGCGATCGCGGCGAAGTCGGGCTGTAACCCCGACACCGCTTCGAGGAAGTTCATCGGAACGATCAAGAACGGGAGTCCGATCGACGCGACGGCGAGCGGCAGATCGGCACCGATATCGGTTAACGTCGCCGGATCTGCTCCGAGCGCGCTGGCGACGCGTTCGTACTCGAGATCGACCGATCGTACCGCCGCAGGCTCCCCCGAAACCCACGCGATCCCGTCCTCCTCGAGTTCAACGTCGAGGACACCGACGTTCGTTTCCAGACTGTGCGTTCCCGGCTCGATTTCGCCGGTTTCAAGCAATCGAAGGTGTCCCGCGACCGTCGCGTGTCCGCACAGATCGACCTCGGTCGTCGGCGTGAAATAGCGAACGCGTCGGTCGGCCGTCTCGCTGTCGAAGAAAAACGCGGTCTCGCTGGCGTTCACTTCCGACGCGATCGCGGCCATCGCCGCCTCGGACAGCCCGTCAGCCTCGGGGACGATGCCGGCCGCGTTGCCCGCGAGCGGCCGATCCGTGAACGCGTCGACAATGCTGATCTCGATCTCGCGAGTTCCGCCCATAAAACCGAGTGTAGCGGGGCCACGAATAGACTGTCGGTCGCTGGTCTACGGCCGGAGCAGACCGAGGCGCTTTACGGCTCGATTATCAGCTTCCCGAACGCCGATCGGTCCTGCATATCGGCAAACGCTTGGTCCGTCGAGTCGAGATCGTACGTCTCTCCGACCACCGGTTCGTACGTCCCCCCGGCCGCGAGTTCGACCAACCGACGCAGGTCGCCTTGCGTCCCCATCGTGCTGCCGATGACGCGCTGGTGGTCGAGATACAGCTGTGAGAGGCCGATCTCGGAGGTCGGGCCCGCAGTTCGGCCGCAGATGACCATCCGACCGCCGCGTTTCATCGCATCGAGACCCGCTCGCGTGAACGGTCCGCCGAGGTGGTTGATGACGGCGTCCGGCTGGCCAATCTCTGAAACGTCGTCCGCGAGCGTTTCGGGATCGTCCGACTCGACCAGATGATCCGCACCGAGTTCACCGACCCGCTCGAGCTTTTCCGAAGATCGGGAGGTCGCGATCGTCTCGGCGTTCAGTACGTCGGCGAGTTGGATCGCGGCGACGCCAACGCCGCCCGTCGCGCCCGGGACCAACACCAGATCGCCCGGTTGCACTTCGGCGCGGCGAAGCATGTGCCAGGCGGTCATCGAGGCGGTCGGGATCGCGGCCGCAGTGCGGGTCGAAAGCGACTCCGGAAGCGAGACGAGCCGATCGGCGTCGACGAGGGCTTGCTCGGCCAGCCCGCCGTGATAGAGGCTGAACTCCTCACAGAGGTTTTCGGGACCTTCCCGACAGAACTCACACGTTCCGCACGTTTCGTTCGGACAGAGAACGACTCGATCGCCGGGGGCGACGCCCTCGACGCCGTCACCGACCGATCGGACGGTTCCCGAGACGTCCAGTCCGCTGACGAACGGCAAAACGTCCTCGCCGACCATCGAGGAGTTCCCCTCGACGATCCAGAGGTCGTGACGGTTGATCGAACACGCTTCGACGTCGACGACTGCCTCTCCCGGCCCCGGATCGGGATCGTCTCGAGTTTGAATCGTTACGCCGTCCGGTCCATCCAGGCTAGTAAACGCTGCGACGCGCATAGGTGACATAGACTACCGCCCTGTATAAAATCGGGCCTTCCGACACAGTCGATCGCTGGTCGCGTCGGCCCCGACCCGGCAGCTATTAGGTTCGACCCGAACCAAAGCCGGGTATGAGCGACCTCCCGGACGAATTCAACTGCACCGTCACGAACTGGGAGTACATCTACGGACTCTGTCGAGAGGTTGCAGACGAGATAAAGGACGCCGAGTTCGAACCGGACGTCGTCGTTGCGCTGGCCCGCGGCGGCTGGTTCGCCGGGCGGTGTCTCTGCGATTTCCTCGGACTCGACGACCTGACGAGCCTGAAGATGGAACACTACGTCGGAACGGGCGTCAAAGCCGACGAGCCGCAGGTTCGTTATCCGATGCCGGAAGGAAGCGTCGAAGGCAAAGACGTGCTCGTTATCGACGACATCGCCGACACCGGCGGCTCGATCCGCCGCGCCCACGAGTACGTCACCGAACGCGACGCCGCCTCCGTTCGGACGGCGACGCTTCAGTTGCTCCAGACGAGCGAGTTCGAGCCGGAGTTCGTCGGCGAGCGGCTCGAAACGTGGACGTGGGTCGTCTACCCGTGGAACTTCATCGAAGACATGATCGACCTGATAAGCGGTGTCATGGACAAAGCGGACGGTGAGACGTTCACGCGCGAAGAGATCCGCCATCACCTCTCGGCGTACCACAACGTCGAACGGATCGAGATGGAAGTCGCCCAGCCTGGTCGACTCGACGAGGTTCTCGCCGAGATGGAGCGTCGCGGCGTCGCAACGGCCGTCAACGACGGCGAGTGGCGGCTCGCTTAATCGTCAGCCGAAACCGGTTCCTCGATCGGTGTCGCGGACGGGTCGCGGATCCACAGGTCGCCGAAGAGATCGTCTTGGCGGAGTTCGATCCGGCCGCGGTGGGCCAAAAAGAGGATCCCGAGGAACGTGTTGACGACGGTCCCGGCGGCCGTCCGAATTTCGGCGAACAGCACCTCTTCGCGACCCCGATCGTAATGCGTCGCGAGCCGGCGATACACGTCGTTGATGATATCCTCCATGTGTTCGTCGTGTGTCCGGCCGGTCACCTCCTCGGCGGTCGGTTCGTCGTCCATCCGAAAGTCGTCGGCCGCGTGGTAATCGAGCGTCTGCGTTCCGCGAGTGAACCCCGACGGCGATCCGGAGGTGTCGTAGCTTCTCGACTCCTTCCACCAGGTGTCGCGCTCGCGCTCACGGAGATCCCGAACCAGCTCGTCCAGCGTCTCCGGCATACCGCGGGCGCGCTTTCGTTCGATCCGCCGGTCCATCTCCCGGTCGAGCTGGTCGAACGGATCGACGCCCGCCGGGTCCCCCTCCCCGGGCGGGAGCTCCCACGGCTCCAGCTCCGGATCCGGGTCCTCGGGCTCGTCGTCGATCCACATCGCGTCGCTTTTCATCCGCAACAGCACGGAGGCGTAAAACAGCGCTCGGCCGCCGGTCCGGAGATCCGACCCGTCGAGGCGGTCGAGGAACTTGTCGGTGACCGTCACGACGTCGATATCCCACGGGTCGATCTCGCCCTCCTCGGCCAACTGGACGAGCAGTTCGACCGGCTCGACTTCGTCGTCGTCGCTCTCGCGGGGATCCGACACGTCGAAATCGGAGAGGACACCGTCGTCTTCCCCGCTCGCCTCCCGGCGCTTCCGTTCCTCCTCGTGACCCGCGATGTTCAGCGGGATTTCGTCAGTCGTCCCGCCGTCGGTTCGGAGTTTTGAGAGTTCGCTCCGTCCAGTTTCGCTAGCTCGCGGGTCGCTTCGCTCCCCGCTCGCATTTTCCGAGGACTCCCTACGGTCGTCCTCGCTACTCGCGTGTCGTCGCTTCGCTCCTCCCGCCCGTCTATTCGAGGACTCCCTGCGGTCGTCCTCGCTACTCGCGTGTCGTCGCTTCGCTCCTCCCGCCCGTCTATTCG
>CAYQWI010000018.1:0-367 GCA_964421165.1 uncultured Natronomonas sp. | reverse complement strand
AGGACTCCCTGCGGTCGTCCTCGCTATCTCGCGGCTCACTCCGTTCACCGCTCGAGTTCCCCGAGCCGCTACGCGGCTCGCTAGTCATCGGCCGGCACCTCCTCCCCCGACAGATCGATCCCCGTCACTGCCGAGACGTTATCGTCCTGCATCATAACTCCGATGGCCCGCTCGGAGCGCTCCATGAGCGCCGCGCGGTGGGAGACGACGACGAACTGCGCGTCACCGGCCAACTCCTCGACCATCTCGCCGACCATCTCCGCGTTGGCGGCGTCGAGGAACGCGTCGACCTCATCGAGCGCGTAGAACGGAGCCGGGTTGTACCGCTGGATGGCGAAGATGAACGCCAGCGCTGTCAGCGATTTCT
>CAYQWI010000017.1:9315-13877 GCA_964421165.1 uncultured Natronomonas sp. | reverse complement strand
TTCGACGACGAGACCCGGGAGATGCTCGGCATCGACAGTATCGAGGAACTCGCAGCCGGCGACGGCGACATCGACTTCGAGATGGAGAGCGCCGACATCGAGCTCGAAGACGAAATCGAGTAGTCCGCTTTCGATCTCTTCGCTCGTCTTCCTAATCGGCCGACGACTCCACGACCGACGTTCCCCGTCGATACCCGGCGAGCCGGAGCGTCAGCGCTCCCAGCCCGAGCAAGAACAGGACGAGTCGCACCGCATCACCGACGACCGGGACGGCTGCGAGTGCCGCCCCGAGGAGCAATCCGAGGAGCAACGCGATCCATCGTCGATTGCTACGGTCGCCTTCGCTACGTCCCACAAACGAGAGCAGCCACATCCCGAGCGCGAACCGTCCGTAGACGACCGCGATCCACACGGCGAAGAGAAAGACGAGCGCCCCGACGAGTGCGAGCGGAATCCCGACGATGGTAAGGACGAGAACCGAGGCCAAAAGCGGAACGGCGAGGAGAACGCCGAATCCGACGAGCCCCGTCTTGAGCGGTTCCCCGATCGCTTGCTCGGCGATGCCGTCTGAAAATCGCGGAAAGACCGCCAACAGGAGAACGCCGAGAACGAGGTTGGCGATGAACGCATACACCGCAAACACCCACGAGACGAGCGGCTGGAGTTCCGCGAAGTCGGTCGCTCCGAGCGCTCTGTCGTGTGTGATCTCACCCGCCACGGCGTCGAGGTTGCCTTCGAGTTTGCCGTCGTAGGTCAACGACCCGTCGATTGTCGCCGTGTCGCCGAGCCGGATCGTTTCGGCACCGATCCGCGCGTCGCCGCCGATCGTCCCGTCGATTCGCACGTCACCGGCCCCGATGTCGACGTTACCATTTACGAGCCCGCTCTCCGCGATATGAACGCTTCCGGCGCCGGCCGAGACACTACCGCCGACGGTCCCGGAGATCACGAGATTTCCCGTCGCGACGTTCACGTCACCCTCGACGGTGCCGGTGACGAGGACGTTGCCGGCCGCGCCGCTCACGTCCCCGGTTACGGTGCCGTGGACGATCACGGAGCCGCCGACGGCGTTCACTTCGGAGACGGTTTCGCCCTCTTCGACGACGACCGACCCGCCGATGCCGCTTTGGGCGGCGGCCGGAGTCGAAGCGATCGTCAGTAACACGAGGACGGCGACGAATACGGCGAATGTCCGTCGGGACGCTGGCGGTCTCATGGGCTAGTCGCGGTTTCGGGAGAGCGCCCACCGGAGAACGACAACCATCACGAGGAACGCGATCGCTCCCTGGAGGAACATGATTCGCCGCGATTTGCCCGCTTGTTCCGTCTCGCCCGCCTCGTCGGTATCCCCTTGCTCGCTCTTCGGGACGCCTCCTTCGTCAACCGATCGGCTCGCGCTGAGCGGATTGAGCTTCATTCGATCGCCCCCACGGTTCGCTCTTCTGTCCGCTCCTCTTCGTCGATCTCCTCTTTGTCAGTGTGTTTTGCCACCTCGAGGTCGTCGAGGTCGTCCGACCCGCTGTCGCTTCGGAGCCGCCGAACCGCGACCGCGATCGCGAGTAGCGACCCGACCAGCGCGACTCCGAGCAGCGCGATACGAACTCGGGAGCGTCCACCGGACGTCTCAGTAGCATCGTCTTCTCTCGAACTGTCGTCCCGCTCTTTTTCATCCTGTCCGGGTGAGACCGGGCCGAACTGTGCGCCGTCGAGATGCGCTTCAAAAATGGTGATCTTCGAGACCATGCGTCCTCAAAGGTGCTCGATACCGATATACCGTGGTGGTAGTTCCCGATCATCGAGAAGGTCGTTTAACTTTCGATTACTGAGAAAGTCGCTTGAGGCGATATTCTTGGCACAGCCGGTGTTCCCCTAGGCGAACGGTCGATCCGGACCTGCGGCCCTACGCGGGTAGAACAAGGGCACTCACTGGCGACTACTCGGATGAGGCATTCGATACGTAAGCGAGATCACGATCACCAGAATTACTGCGAGGGCAACGTATCCCTCGTTGAAAAATCCGCGATCCGCAACGACCCCGAAGAGGACAGGTCCCATAGAGCCGACTATTGCGGACACCGTTCGAACAGCCCCGAGCCCGGTCCCCTGTATATCCGACGGGAACTGCTCTGCAACGAACGACTGGGTGACCGCTCCGTTTCCGAGCATCGTGCTGATCAAAAGCGTCACTATGACTATCAGTTCGAGGCTTTCGACTACTGGGAGCAAAAGGAGGCCACAAACCGGGCCGAGGAGGACGCTAATGAGCGCCCACCGCATCCCGATCCGATCGTACGCCATCCCAGCGATCGGTTTGACGATCGCACCCGCTGCGAAGAACACCCCGAAAACGATCCCCGCCATCGTCGCCGAGATCCCCTTCTCGACGACCAGATACGTCGGGAAGAACGACGTGAACGCCTGCCAGAAGAAAAAGAAGAGGACGAGAATGAACGTCACGAACAGCATCGTGGGGCGGCGCAACTCGTCTACGACGTAGCGAGCCGTATCCGTAGACAAGATCTCGACTGAACCGTCCGTCCGAGATCGCCTCGGGACAATGAACCAGATGCCGATCCCGCCGAGAACGAGGAGTGGGATGATAAAGCCGAGTCCGGCCTGCCAGAGGAGCAATACGGCGAGCGTCCCAGCAATTGGCGGAACGAGTGTTTGGCCGATATCTCCCGTTGCCATGGTGAGCCCGAGAGCGCTTCCGAGTCGATCCGGATAGACTTCAGAGAGAATCGTAATGCGGGCGATCGGATATAGCGAGGTGGCAAATCCCCACAGCGTGACTGCGATGAACAACGTGGCCGCGTTCGGCGCGAGAACCACGAACGCGAGGGCTGCCGCTACCAGCCCCACGCTGAGCGTCATGATCAGTCCTTCGCTATACCAGTCCGCGAGGATACCTCCCGGCAGTTGTCCGATCGCTCCCCCGAGCCACAGCAGCGTCACCAAGAGCCCGACGACCGAAAGACTGAGTCCGAATTCAGTCTGGATATAGGGGAGCAACACGGGTAACGCCATGCGCGATCCCAACAAAAGCGCCCACGGGAAGGCGACAGCGGCCAATATCTTCCCTCGACCGTTTCGTCGGAGGGCTCTGACTTCGTTTCTTCCCGATTCGAACAGATCTGCCAACGTGATAGTCCAGATTTCTAATACCCGGTTAATGAATTTTTTCAACTGGTACATCTCCAGAATGTGAGCAGAAACGACATGCAACTCTTGTGTGGTGCTTTGAGTGTCTCCCGCGTTCGGAGCGTACACCGACCTCCACTTTCATGCTGGTTGAGCACAATTGTCTATGCGGTATGTCACCAGAAACCTACACCATCGACTACGAACTGAGCGATGCCGACGAGAACGTCCATCACGTCTGGGACAACGGCCTCGATCCCGTCTGCACGGTCGAGCCCGGTGAGGTCGTCCGGTTCGAGTGCCGTGACGCGCTCGACGGTCAGGTCGGTCCCGACTCGACAGCCGAGGATCTGGCGAACGCGAGTTTCGACCCGGTCCATCCGCTGACCGGACCGGTCGCTGTCGAGGGCGCTACCCCCGGCGATGTTTTGGCGGTCGAGCTGCTCGACTTCGAGCACAAAGGCTGGGGATTCACCGGGTTCATGCCCGGCGAGATGGGGCTCGGTCTCCTCCCCGAGGAGTTTCCCGAAGCAGGCCTGCACATCTGGGAGCTAGAGGACGACGTCGCACACTTCGTGAACGGGATCGAGGTGCCGTTGGACATGTTTCCGGGCATCGCCGGCGTCGCGCCGGCAGAAGACGGCGAGCACGACACGCTCCCCCCGCGTGATGTCGGGGGGAACATGGACGTAAAGCACATGACGAAAGGGTCGACGGTCTATCTCCCGGTGAAAAACGAGGGGGCGCTGTTCTCGACGGCGGACTGTCACGCCGCACAGGGCGACGGCGAGGTCTGTGTCACGGGGATCGAGGCACCGATGTTCGTCACCGCCCGATTCGACGTCCGCACGGACATGGACATCAAACAGCCCCAGTTGGAAACCTCCGGGCCGTTCACACCGACTGGTTCGGACGAGCCGATGTACGCGACGACCGGCATCGCCGACGACCTGATGGAGGCGACGAAAAAGGCGACGAGTCACATGATCGACCACCTCCACGATCACCGCAATCTGACCCGCGGTGAGGCGTACATCCTCTGTTCGGCGGCGGTCGATCTGAAGATCAGCGAGGTCGTCGACGCGCCGAACTGGACGGTGACGGCGTACCTGCCCGAGAGCATCTTCCCGTGATCTCTTCTCGCTCTTATCGTTGAAAACGGTCGTGTTGAATGCGTTGATTCTATCGAAAGGGAGCACAAACGTCACTATCCCCTTACCTGGAATACAGACGAGCCGCTGGTCAGCGTACCTTTCCTCGCGCCTGGATGTTCCAGATCTCTTCGACGCGACCGTCGCGTACATCGACCAGCGTATCGTGGAGGTTGATCGTCGGACAGACGTGCGGTGCGATGAACTCGATCCGGTCACCCACCTCGAAAGACGCCTCACAGTCGCTCGTGTCGATGTGTCCGTGTTCCT
>CAYQWI010000017.1:5659-9305 GCA_964421165.1 uncultured Natronomonas sp. | reverse complement strand
AGGATCCGGCGTATGTGAGGTCGTCTCGATGCTTGGACAGGGGGACTCGGTCGGTGTCCATCGACAGACTCTTCGACCCCGCATCGACGACGATCTGATCGTCGACCTGGGTCGAAATAACCGTAGAGAGAACGGTCAAAGCGCAGTCTTCTTTCCCAACGGCCCACTGTCGAGCCTCGATCTCCCCCACATCGTTGAACGCGTACTGGCCGGGGTTGATCTCGGTCACGACGGGGTGTCGACTGCTGTACGGCGAGGTGGCAGTACCGCCCACTTTCACCTCGTCCACAGGAATGCCTTCATCCTCGATCATACGCACCGTTCGTGCCGTCTCTTCCATGGCCTCGTGACACAGCGTTTCGTACTCCGCTTCCGATTCCGCCTCCCATTTCACGTGCGCCTCGTAGGCCATTACCCCCGCGAATTCGAGGTGTGGATGATCCACAATTCGGTCCGCTAGCTGGAGTGCGGGCTCTCCAGGTTCGACTCCGGTTCGCCCCAACCCGATATCGATTTCCAGAATAACGCGAACCGAGGTATCGTGACGCTTGGCGGCGGCCGCCAACGGATCGATATTTCCGACTCCATCGACTGTCGTCGCGAACCGGTCGACGGTCTCTGAGAGATGTACAAGTCGGTCGAGCTTTCGATCGCCAACGACCTGATACGAGAGGTAGATGTCCTCGAGGCCGCTGGCCGCCATGACTTCTGCCTCGCTCAGCTTTTGGCAGACGATCCCGCCACCGTCGGACTGTGTATGCTGACGGTGTGCGATATCCGGTATCTTGTGAGTCTTCGCGTGTGATCGCAGTCGGACTCCGTTGTCTTCCGCCATCGAGGCGTAGCGATCGATATTCCGCTCCATAACGTCTACATCGACCAGTAAAGCGGGCGTTTCCAGATCGCCGATGGGCGAATACAGCTCCGGCTTGCTCTCCGATGGAGTCGGTGTGGGCATACGAACGCCCCGTCTATCGAGAGGAAAAATGTTGCGGTGGTGATGACTTCGTCGGAGCGTTGAGGCTCCACCGCGATTTCCCTACCGCCTTCGAAAAAGAACGCGAAATTAGGTTCCCGCTTCGTTCCGAGTATCCGGGATCAATCCCGATTTGGATTTGGATTCGGATTCGGATTCCGATTCCGATTCGGACAGTTACACCTCTTCGACGACGTTTTCGAGGGTGCCGATCCCCTCGACCTCGACCTCGACCGTTTCGCCGTCGTGGAGCTGAATGTCCTGGAACGTGCCGACGCCTTCCGGCGTTCCCGTCGCGATGATGTCGCCCGGTCGCAACTCGACGCGCGAGGAGACGAACGAGACGAGGTCCGCGACCGTGCGGACCATCATCTCCGTGTTGTCGTCTTGCATCGTCTCGCCGTCCACGCGGGAGGCGATATCGAGGTTCTGCGGATCGTCGATCTCGTCGACGCTGACGTACGGCCCGACCGGCGTCGTCCGCTCCATCGCCTTCCCGGAGAACCAATCGAGGAGCGAGTCGTCGCCCACTTTGAGTCCCAACTGGAGATCGCGCGCGGACGTGTCGTTGAGGATCGTATACCCCGCGACGTGATCGAGCGCGTCCTCGGCCGAGACGTGTCGGGCGGGTTCGCCGATCACTGCAGCGAGCTCGGCCTCGTAGTCGATCTCGTCGGTTACTTTGGTGTGATAGGAGATCGGCTCCTCGTGGCCGACGAGCGTCCGGGGGAGCTTCATGAAGATGAGCGGCCACTCGGGCACTTCGATGTCGGACTCCTCGGCGTGAGCCTCGTAGTTCAATCCGGCACAGAAGACGGTGTTCTTCTCGGTCGTCGGGGCGAGATACGTGATCTCCGAGAGATCGTACTCGTCGCCGTCGACGTCGGCGGCGTCCTGTGGGCGCGAAATCGCGTCGTCGAACCCGTCGAACGCGTCCGTTACGTCTCGAACGACATCGTCTTCGAACACTCCGATACGGGCTTTGCCGTCCGCTTTGAAACGTCCAATACGCATATCGAACCAATCGAAGTGGGTGTGTATTAGTATGGCGTTATCGATCGACATTCACCGACGGATCGCAACTCTCACCACGGACGGATCGGCGGAATGTCGAGCATACCCGAAGCCGATACGTCAAACGATCCGAACCGCTACGGTGAGACCTGTGTCTCGATCACCCCCACCGTTCGAACCGCCGGCACTCTCGACACTCGACTTTCGTTTGCCACTCGTCTCCTCGGTCGTGTCGCCACGGCGGGACCGAGACCGTCGCTATGCGACTTGAGCTTCGACACTCCGGACACTCGGCGGGGATCATCGCCCGAGATGTCGCAGTCGTACGCGATTGTTACACACTACTTACAGCAGTAGCGGGCGATTTCTTCCATCTTTCAGGAACGCTTCCACCACTCGACCGTTCGTTCGAGCCCGTCCCGCAGCGACACTGTCGGCGCGTACCCGAGCCCATCCCGAATCAGTTCGATGTCCGCTTCGGAGCGATCGATATCTCCCTCTCGCGGCTCGGTGTGGACGATGTCCGATTCGGAGCCGGCGATCTCACGAATCAATTCAGCGAGTTCGCGGATCGTGACTGACTCGCCCGTCCCGACGTTGTAGGCGGTGCCGACGCGGTCGGTTTCCGCCGCGAGGAGGTTCGCGTTAACGACGTCGTCGACGAAGACGAAATCGCGGGTCTGGTCGCCCGATCCGTGGACGGTGATCGGCTCCTCGTTCAGCGCTTGCTCGATGAAGACGCTGATGACGCCCGCGTAATCGCCGCCGGTCTGGCCTGGGCCGTACACGTTGAAATAGCGGAGCGAAACGGTTTCGAGTCCGTAGTGCTCGTGATACAGTCGGGCGTAGTGGTCGGCGGCGAGTTTGTCGAGGCCGTACGGCGACGTCGGCGTTTTCGGATGGGATTCGTCCACCGGCGTATACTCGGGGTGGCCGTAGATCGCGGCACTCGACGCGAGCACGACCCGGGCGTCCGCCTTTCGAGCGGCTTCGAGGACGGTCAGCGTTCCCGCCGCCGTCGACGAGTGGCTCTCCGCGGGGGCTTCGACCGATCGGGCGACGCTGACAAGCGCGGCCTCGTGAAAGACGGTATCCACATCGGTGATCGCCGCTTCGAGGGCTGCCGTGTCTCGAACGTCCCCTTCGATGAGAGTTACTCCGTCGGGGAGGTTCGCTTCGTCGCCCGTGGTGAGTGCGTCGAAGACGGTGACGTCGTTGTCTTCGACGAGCGCGCTCGTGAGATGGGAGCCGCGAAACCCCGCCCCGCCCGTGACGAGAATCGATCGGTTCGACGGCCCGCTGGATTGCATGGAGTGGTGTGCGTCCGGAGGATTCTTGACTGCTGTGGTCGCGGAGGTGTCGCGGGCGCGATCTGGGCCACAAACGAACCCGCCATCCAGCGTGTGAAATGACGATCTCCGCTGAAATCGACATCTCTCCGCGGTGATCCCTTGGGTCCCGTAGACTCTATGTGGTATAAGAACACATGTCGTGAAATGACGATAGAAACCGTGCGAACATACGTCATCGAGAACCCGCCGCCGCACCACGGCGGGTACAACTGGATCTTCCTCAAACTCGTCACCGACGACGGCGTCGAAGGGATCGGTGAAGCCTACGGCGTCCCGTTCCATCCCGACGTGATCGCGGAACTGC
>CAYQWI010000017.1:0-5649 GCA_964421165.1 uncultured Natronomonas sp. | reverse complement strand
GTCGGAAAGCGACACGTCCTCGGAAAGAGCCCGTTCGACACCGAGTCGCTGTGGCGAGACATCTACACGGGAAGCGCCGACGTCCACACGCCACACCAGCCGGATCTGACGACCACAGCGATCATCAGCGCCTTCGAGATGGCCTGTCTCGATATCGTCGGAAAGAAAGTCGGCGAACCGATATACAACCTCTTCGGCGGCAAGGTCCACGACAGACTCCGCACCTACACGTATCTGTATCCGGACCACGACCCCTCCGGAGAGACCGACAACATCGCGGATCTGACGAACCTCCACACCGACCCGGAGTCGGCCGCAGCGCGCGCCGAGGCGTACGTCGAGCAAGGATTCACCGCGATCAAACTCGACCCGGTGACGCCGATGAAACCGACGTTCCCACAACAGATCCCGCTGGATACGCTCACGAGGGCCGCCACGGTCGTCGAGCGGGTTCGCGAGACGGTCGGAGACGAGTGTGAAATCCTCATCGGAACCCACGGCCAGCTGTCGACCTCGAGTGCGATCCGGTTCGCCGATCTGATCGAAGAACACCGACCGCTTTGGTTCGAAGAGCCGGTGCCGCCGGAGAACAAACAGGCGATGGCGACCGTCGCACGATCGACGAGCATTCCGATCTCGTCGGGCGAACGCCTCGCGACGAGACACGAGTTCAACGAGTTACTCGAAACGGGAGCCGCATCGATCATTCAGATGGCGACCGGCAGGGCCGGCGGGATCTTCGAGAGCAAAAAGATCGCCAGCATGGCGGAGACCCACTACGCGCATATCGCACCGCATCTGTACGCCGGCCCGGTGGAGGCCGCAGCGAACATCCAACTCGACGCGTGCAGCCCGAACTTCCTGATTCAAGAGTGCATCGAAACGCTCGATGGATTCCACGGCGAGTTGCTCGAAGAGCCGCTCGAATGGGAGGACGGCTACGTGATCCCACCGACGGATCCGGGACTGGGAATCGAACTCGACGAAGACGTCGCCGCCGAACACGGCCGGATCGAAGAGGTGAGTGGTTGACCCGCCTTCGGGAGATCCCTGTGAACGATTCCGCAAGAGATCTGCTACGTTTCGAACGTACACTGCCCATCTGACGTATCGTCCGTGGAGTCCCGTATTCCACCGCAAGATCCGTCGTAACGCTTTCGCCGGAGACGCGCATATCCGTCGTATGCACTACGATAGCGTTCTGATCGCGACGGACGGCAGCGAGCAAGCGACCGACGCCGCAGCGCACGCCTGCGATCTCGCGAGACGCCACGACGCGCGGCTGTACGCGGTTTTCGTGATGAACACCGAAAATCCCGACATCGGCGATGCGGTCGACAGCGAACGGCTCCGTGACGAGCTCCGAGAGCGAGGAAAGAGGGCTCTCGAGGCGGTCAGGGAGGTCGCGGCGGAGTACGATATCGATCCGGAGACGGCGCTGCTCGAAGGCGAACCGTTCGACGAGGTGCTCACGTACGTCGAGGAGAACGATATCTGCGCGATCGTCGTCGGGCGTCGTGGCCGCTCGGAGAACATTCGGGTCCTGCTCGGGAGCACGGCCGACTCGATTCTCCGCCACAGCCCCGTCCCGGTCGTCGTCTGCCCGAAGTCCGAGGGGTGAAGATCACCACACTTCTTTCACCGATACACCGAACACACCCGTTCGATCCCGTCTTCGAACCCGATCTCGGGCTCCCATCCGATCGCATCACGGAGCTTCGAGGAATCCGCACAGGTGTCGTGAACGTACACCGATTCGGGGATCGGGTTCTCGACGTATTCGGGCTCGACGGTGGTTCCGAGCTCCTCGTTGAGCAACTCGACGACCCGGTTGAACGAGTAGCGCTCTCCGGTTCCGAGGTTGTAGATCCCGTCTAGCTCGTGTTCGGCCGCTCCGACCGTTCCGGCGACGACGTCGGAGACGTGCGTGAAATCGCGGGTCTGGGTGCCGTCGCCGTACAGCACCGGTGACTCGCCGCTGGCGATGTCGTCGGCGAACTGTGCAATCACGTTCGCGTACTCACCTTTGTGTTCCTCCGCGCCGCCGTAGCCCTGATACACCGAAAAGAATCGCATACCGGCCATCGACATATCGTAGTGATTCGAAAAATACTCGGCGTAGCGCTCGCGAGCGAGCTTCGACGCCTCATAGCCCGTGTTGACTATCACGTCCATATCTTCCGGAGAGGGCTCGGTTCGGCTGCCGTAGATCGACGACGTGGTGGCGTACACGACGGTATCACACCCGGATTCGCGCGCCTGCTCGACGACGTTGACGAACCCTTCGACGTTCACCCGCGCGCCGTGTGTCGGATCCTCCTCGTGCATCGCGTACGACGAGAGCGCGGCGAGATGAAACACGGCGTCCACGTCGGTCGGGAGATCGTCTCCGAGCACGGAGCGCTCGTGAAACTCGATCGATCCGTCGAGATTATCGGGCGTTCCGAGATAGCAGTCGTCGACGACGATCACGTCGTTGTCGGCGGCGAGATGGTTCGCGATGTTCGAACCGATAAACCCCGCACCTCCGGTGACGAGTACGCGCGTTCCTTCCATGGATGGCTAATCAGGGATGGGGCGCAAAAGCGTTCTGACACGCGGCGGTCGGCTCTAGCCCGTTTACTCGACGCCGCTTTGGGTCGAATACAGCGCGCCGATCACTTTTTGTTCCGCTTTCCGAATATGTTGATGGAAGGTCGGTTGCGCCACGCCGAGCGTCTCCGCCATCTCGGTGCCTGTCGTCTCGCGGGGCAACTCGAAATAGCCCGCGTGATAGGCGGCGTCTAGGATCACCCGCTGTCGATCGGTGAGCTCCGAGGTGAGCCGACGCTGAGTGCGTTGCTCGTCGTCACGCGGGCGAGTGATTTGGCGGCGGCGGACGAGATTGGCCCGCGGGTAGGCGTTCTCGATGGTGTCGGTGACCCGGCGCACGTCGACGCTCGGCGCGAGGTGGATCGTCATGTGGAGGTCGCCGTCCTCGAAGACGGCCTGATCGACGTAGCCACCCAGCGATGCGACGACGGAGAGGACGGGCTGTTCGGTCACTCGAAGCTCGAAGGTCGCGGGATCGCCCGACGACCGGACGGTGACCGACTCCCACTGCGGCTGCGTCTCGGCGAGCGCTTTCAACGCTTCGATGGCATCCGGGGAAGCGGTGCCGTAGACGAGAAACTCCTCGTCTCCGATCGGGATCGAATTCTCGATACGAACGGGATCGATCTCGACGGGCGACACGTCGAGCGAGGCGAACACCTCGGGGATCGTGAACTCGAGCTCGACGAGTTCGTCGCTCATCAGCGCCTGTTTCCGCTCGACGGCCGCGATCGCGTGACCGATGATCTCGCCGAGCTGGCTGACGACGTCCAGCTCCGCCGGCTCGAACGCGTCGTTCCGGTCAGCGTAGATACCGAGCGCTCCGTAGACGGTGTTTTCGTGCACGATCGGAATCGAGACCATCGAGCTGAACCCGTACTCGGCCGCGGCGTCGCGCCACGGCTCGAAAGTCGGGTCACTGAACACGTCCCGAACGACCTGCACTTCCTGCTCGCGGACGGCTGCCGCACCGGGCCCCTCACGTCGTGGATCGTCGGCGTCCAAAGAGATCGTGACTTCGTCGGCATATCCACGCGTATTGGCCGTCGCACGCGGCGTAAGCGTGTTCGAGACCGGATCGACGGCACCCACCCACGCGAACTCGTAGGCGTCCATGGACGCCAGCCCGTCGCAGATGACCTGCTCGATCTCCTCGCGAGTCGATTGCTCGATCACGGAGTCGACGATATCGCTGACGAGTCGGTTGAGATCGTTGAGCGCGGCGAGTTCGGACCGTTGACGGCGGAGCGCCTCTTCGCGCTCGACGCGTTCTGTAACGTCCTGAACCGCCCCGCGAACCGAGACGACCTCCCCGTCGACGGTCTCCGGATACCCCTGGGCGTAAACCCAGCGGATATCGCCGTCCTCCGGCGCTCTGATCCGAACTTCCAATTCGTACGGCTCACCGTCGTTGATCGCCGCTTCGACGGCTTCGTCCACCGCCTGTCGGTCGTCCTCGTGATAGATGCGGAGCGCGTTCTCCAGAGACGGATCCTCGTTTTTTGGGACTCCCAGGAGGTTGAACAGGTGGTCGGTTCTGTAGATCTCCATCGTTTCGGCGTCGATCTCGAACCCGCCGACGTCTGCGACCCGCTCCGCCGTGTGAAGGAGATCGAGCGCTCGCTCCAACTCGCGTTCGCGCTGTTCGAGTTCCTCTTCGCGCTCGACGCGTTCCGTGATCTCGCGGACGACTCCCGCACGGCCCATCGTCCCGTCATCGAGTTCGAACAGGTCGAACCGAGATTCGACGATGGATGAGGCTCCGTCGGCCCTGTACAGATCCCCCTCCAGAACGGCGACGTCTAACGTGCCCGATTCGAGTTCGGCTTGTTTCCCGTCCGCGATCTCGATGAACTCTTCGCCGAACACGGTTTCCGCGGCAGTGCCCACGAGTTCGTCCGGGTCGTAGCCCGTCATCGACGCGAATCCGCTGTTTACCATTATGAACCGATGATCGCCGTCGAGGACGTAGACCCCGTCATCTATCGTTTCGATGACGCGCTCGTATCGTTTCAGTTCCTGTTCGCGTTCTTTTTGACCGCTAATATCCCGGAAGTACACGGACAGCCCGGTCTCGGACGGATACGCGTTGATTTCGAACCAGGCGTCGATCGGATCCGGATAGTACTCTTCGAACGAGGTGAGTTCCTGAGACTCCATGGCTCGGTGGAACTCGTCGTGGATCTCCGAGTCGGGTGCCCACTCGAACGCGTTCCAGATGCTCTTGCCCACGAGTCCGTCGCTTGTGGAGCCGATCAATTCCCTGGCGCGGTCGTTGACGTGCGTGAACCGCCAATCGTCGTCGAGCGCGTAAAAAGCGTCAGTAACGCGAGAGAGGATATCGTCGAGTTCGCTCTCGAGTTCATCGCGCTGGTGTTCGAGACGGTCGGCCTGCGCTTTCAGTTTGGAGATGTCCTCGAAGGTGACGAGGACTCGCTCGATGTCGTCATTCTCGGTCACGATCGGCTCGACGTTGAACGAGAGCCACCGATCCTCACCGTCCGAAGACTCCACCCTGGCGTGCCAGTTTCGAACCGGTTCCCCGGTTTCGAACGCACGGATATATGGGCGTTCGTCCGGGGGGACGAACGAACCTGCTACGTCGTAGACGTTTCTTACACCGACACTGTACGGGTCGCTGCCGCTGTGGTCTAGATCCAGGAGTTCGACCGCGCGATTGTTCATCGTGGTGAACGAGCCGTCCCATCGGATAGTTATCACCCCGACCGGGATCGTCTCCAGTATCCGGTCTGTGAGATCCGGCCACCGACGAAGATCCGGACCGGCTTCATCCCGGAAGCTGGAGATCGATTCGGACGGTGGTCGCCACCATACCCGAGCGTTCGCACCGACCTTTTTCGTCTCGAGAACGTCCCGCTCGACGAGGCGTTCGAGACGACCGTACGTGGTTCGGCGGCCGATATCGAGCTGTTCGGCGATCTCGGTCGTGGTACGCGGTTCCCCGGAGTCATCGAAGAGAGCGACGGTTTCACGCAGACTGGGAGTAAGCGTCTCTACGTTCACTAGTTTCGTTCTGGTGAGTCCGCGGTATCAATC
>CAYQWI010000016.1:0-14032 GCA_964421165.1 uncultured Natronomonas sp. | reverse complement strand
CGGGACACCACGTCGGTTGCTTGTCTGATTTGAAATCCGTGAATCGAACGTTCGAGCTCATGTTAGACCTCTACCTCCGCTGCTTCGTTGAGAACCGCTTTGATCTCCTCGGCGAGTTCGTCCGCCTTGAACCGGACGCCGTTGTACTTGTTAATGCGTTTCACGCGCGTGAGCGCGTCGTGTTCGATCAGGTCCGCGAACTGCCCCATAGCGTTGCACTCGACGACGATCGATTCTTCGGCCGCCTCGATCGCGTCGGTGAGATCTGGTCGCGGGAAGATGTACGGGACAGAGACGAACCGGACGTCGATCCCCTCGTCGTCGAGGATCGACATCGCTTCCCGGATCGCTCCCTCGTTGGATCCCCACGAGATGACGAGCGTCTCGGCCTCGGAATCACCGAACTCCCGGTAGCTCCAGTCTTCTTCGTTTTTCGCGGTTTCGACCTTTCGCTCGCGTTTGTCGACCTGCTCGATCCGCATATCCGTGTCTTCGGTTCGACGGCCCAACTCGTCGTGTTCGAGTCCAGTCGACATGTGGGCGCCGCCCTCGGTGCCGGGGAACGCGCGCGGGCTAACTCCGTCGTCCGTGATGGCGTGTGGCTGGAACTGTCCGCTCTCGTTTTGCCACTCGCCGATCGTCTCCTCGTCGACGACCTTTCCGCGGTCGATCTCGACCGATTCCATCTCGAACTCCTCCGGTTCGAACGTCTGTTCGGTGACCGCGAGCGCGAGATCGCCGGTGAGATACACCGGTATCTGGTATTTTTCCGCGAGGTTGAACGCCTCGATGGTCTTGTGGAAACACTCGACGATGTTCGTCGGTGCGAGGACAAACCGTGCAATTTCGCCGTGGCCGCCGTAGAGCATCTGGTTGAGATCGCCCTGCTCTTGCTTGGTCGGCATCCCCGTCGAAGGCCCCGAACGCATGACGTTACAGATCACGAGCGGCGTTTCCGAGGTCGCGACCAATCCGAACGTCTCGGTCATCAGATCGATTCCCGGTCCGGACGTCGCCGTCATCGAACGCGCGCCGGCGCGCGCAGCGCCGAGCGCCATGTTCACCGCCGAGAGTTCGTCCTCGGCCTGCACGACGATCCCACCGTAGTTCTCGATGCGGCCCTTCAAATACTCCATCACGTCCGTCGCCGGCGTGATCGGGTAGCCGGCATAGAACCGACAGCCGGCCACGAGCGCGCCCATCCCGATCGCCTCGTCGCCGTTCAAGAGGACGTAGTTGTTGTCCGTCGTTTCGAGCTCGTACGTGTTCGCGAGGTCGTAGTTCTCCTCGACGTACTCTGCGCCGAGACGTGCGGCCTTCTTGTTGTTTTCTACGATCGCTTCGCCTTTGTCGCCAAAGCGCTTTTCGAGCGATTCGTCGAGATACTCGATGTCGAATCCCGACACCGAACACGCGGCACCCAACGCGACGATGTTCCGCATGATCGCGCCGCCGGCGTCCTCCGCGAGCCGTTTGAGCGGTACGTCGAGTCCCGTCATCTCTCCGGGAGCCTCGAAGTCTGACATCATCGATCGCTCGCCGTCGTAGATGATGATCGACCCGTCGTGTAACTCGTCGAGGTTTTCCTCAACGGTCCGCTCCGTTAGGGCGATCAGAATGTCGAGTCTGTCGACGACGCTCTCGACACGATCGACGGAGGTCCGCACCTTGTATGCGGTGTATCCGCCGCGAATTCGCGATGCGAAATCCTTCGAAGTAAAGACGTGGCGCCCTGCACGGGAGAGCGCCTGGGCGAAGATCTTCCCGGTCGAGTCGATCCCGTCGCCGGCTTCCCCGCCGACGGCCCAGTTCAGGTCCTCTGGCATGCTACGTCGCAGTTTTGTACGACGGACGTTAAGCCTTCTGAATATCGCCGTAAACAAACTGCTTTTGCCGAATGAACTCCATCAGTGACGTTCGTGATAAACCGCCGTCACCACCACCGACGTACCCGTATTCGATCTCCGAAAGCGCCTTGCCATCGGAGCGGCCCATACTGTGTATGGACCCCATCGAGACCACTGTTGCCGCCGTCCGCGAGATCGGTCCCGACGCCGTCGCTATCGATATCGAAACCCCGACCGGCTTCGACGCCGCTCCCGGGCAGTTCGTCAAGCTGTCGACGATCATCGACGGGGAATCAACCGGTCGATTTTACACGATCTCCTCGCCCGACACTGACGAGACGTTCGAACTCACGGTCGGCTACGATCCCGAAGAGGGCGGCGATTTCAGCGAATATCTCGTCTCCATCCGGGCGGGCGATTCGATCACCGTCACCGGCCCGTTCGGAAACGACTACTACGAGCACGAACCTCGCGTCGTCGTCCTCGCCGGCGGCCCGGGGATCGGTCCCGCCGTCGCCATCGCCGAACGAGCGCTCGGAGAGGACGGCGACGCGGCCGTCGTCTACCGCGACGACGACCCGCTCCACGAAGATCGACTCGCCGAGCTTTCGGCAGCCGGCGCCGACGTGTTCGTTCTCACCGACGGAACCGATCTCACCGACGCCGTCGCCGACGTTCTCACTGACTCGCCCGGCGAGCAGGTGTTTATATACGGATTTGCAGACTTCCTCGACGACGCCGAAACCGCTCTCGAAGCCGCTGGTGCCGACCCCGACGCGGCGAAATCGGAAAATTTCGGCTAATTGGTTCTCACGCCATGCTTTATATACGGAAACGGGAGCAGCAGCCCCATGCGCTAACTCTTGACCCGCGGTCCGTCACGGCGGGAGCGTGGCATACGGATCGCGGACGGAAAACGTGCCGCCTGCTCGCAATTTCAACCGGAGAGATGCGTCTCTAGTGTTCGACGAACTCGACTAACATCCCCCCTGTCGATTTCGGGTGGAGAAACGCCACCTGATGCCCCCACGCCCCTCGACGCGGCTCCTCGTCGATCAACTCGACGCCGACGGCGTCGGCCGTCTCCAGCGCGCTCTCGATATCGTCCGTCTCTACGGCGATGTGGTGCAACCCGGGGCCGTGGCTGTCGAGATATCGAGAGATCGTCCCCTCGTCTTGCGGTTCGAGCAACTCGAAATAGCCGTTTTCGAGTTCGAGAAAGAGCACCTTCAGCTCCCCGAACCGTTCTTCGTGAGCGATCTCACAGCCGAAGAGGTCCTCGTACAGAAATGCGAGCCCCTCGGCGTCCTCGGTCGCAACGCCGGCGTGATCGAAGCGCATATGGCCACCTCGACGCACTCGAATAAAAACGGGCCGGGATTCGTTCGATCGGTTCATACGAATCGTTGTACCGATGTACCGGGCAGCGCCCGTACCGGGTCGACGCTGCCCGGTAAAAGACTACAATCGTCCCTATCAGTATTCGCCGAACACGTCCCGCATCGCGTTACAGATCTCGCCGGTCGTCGCGTAGGCTTTCACCGCGTCGACGATGTACGGCATGACGTTCGCATCGCTTTCTGCGGCGTCTTTCAGTGCCGTGAGCGCGTCCTCGACCGCTTCGTTGTCGCGCTCTTTTCGGATGCTCTCGACCCGTTCGCGCTGTTTTCGTTGCTCCGCTTCGCTGACCTCCTCGATATCCTCTTGCGGTTCTTCGTCGACCTCGAACTCGTTGACGCCGACGATGATCCGGTCGCCGGTTTCGATCTCTCGTTGCCGCTCGAAGGCGGTGTCTTGGATCTGCTTTTGCACCCATCGGTTTTCGATGGCCTGTTTCATCCCGCCGCGTTCGTCGACCTCTTCGAGCAGTTCGAACGCCTCCGCTTCGAGTTCGTCGGTCAGGCTCTCGATGTAATAGGACCCGGCGAGCGGATCGATGGTGTCCGCCGCGCCCGACTCGTGGGCGAGAATCTGTTGGGTTCGGAGCGCGGTTCGAACGGACTGTTCGGTCGGCAGCGACAGTGCCTCGTCTTTCCCGTTGGTGTGGAGACTTTGCGTGCCGCCCAACACCGCCGCGAGCGCCTGGTATGCGACCCGAACGACGTTGTTCTCCACCTGCTGGGCGGTCAGGGTAGACCCGGCCGTCTGCGTGTGGAACTTCAACTGCTTTGACGCCGGTTTCTCCGCGTCGAAGCGCTCTTCCATGATCCGATACCACATTCGGCGGGCGGCCCGGAACTTCGCGACCTCCTCGAGAACGTTGTTGTGGGCGTTGAAAAAGAACGAAAGCTGTGGCGCGAACTCGTCGACGTCGAGGCCGGCGTCGATCGCGGCTTCGACGTACTCGATCCCGTCCCCGAGCGTGAACGCCAGTTCCTGTGCCGCCGTTGAGCCGGCTTCGCGGATGTGGTACCCCGAGATCGAGATCGTGTTGAAGTTCGGGATCTCTTCGGCGCAGTACTCGAAAATGTCCGTGATGATCCGCATCGAGGATTCCGGTGGGAATATGTAGGTGTTTCTCGCGGTGTACTCTTTGAGAATGTCGTTCTGAATGGTCCCCCGGAGCTCTTTTCGGTCGACGCCCTGCTTGTCGCCGACGGCGATGTACATCGCCAAAAGCACCGATGCGGGCGCGTTGATCGTCATCGACGTGGAAACCTCGTCCAGTGGAATCCCTTCGAATACGGTCTCCATATCGTCTAACGAATCGATCGCGACGCCGCTTTTCCCGACTTCGCCTTCGGCCATCGGCGAGTCGGAGTCGTACCCCATCTGTGTCGGCAGATCGAACGCCATCGACAGCCCCGTCTGCCCCTCGTCCATCAGGTAGTTGAACCGCTCGTTGGTCTCCTTTGCGGTCCCCATCCCGGCGTACTGCCGCATGGTCCACAGTCGCCCGCGGTACATCGTCGAGTAGACGCCGCGAGTGTACGGCGGCTCGCCGGGATAGCCGATATCTTGACCGTAGTCGAGTTCCGAGATACTCTCCGGCGTGTACAGCGGCTCGATCGTCTGCCCACCGGTGTCTGTCATGAACTCCGCTTTTCGTTCCCCGAAGCGCTCGACCGTCGGATCGTACGTCTCCGATTCCCATCGGTCGTGACCCTCACGGATCGCTTCGAGGTCGTCCGAATCGAACATTATCTATCCCTTCGAACGCGTCGGCTTAAGAGTTGGCGGGACGCCGCTACACCCGTTCGACGGGTTCGGATTTCGCGTCCTTCGCGCCCTCGACGGTTTCTTTGACCGCATCGACGCCTTCGTCGTGGACCAGATCCCCGACGACGACGGTATCAGCGTGACGACCCATCTCGTAGGCGGCTTCGTAGTCACCGATCCCGCCTCCGTAGAAAACGGCAGCGTCCTCGACGGCGTCGGTCGTCGCCTGCACGATCGCCGGGTCGCCGAACGTCCCCGAATATTCGATGTAGACGATTCGCTGTCCGAACATCTGTTCTGCGACCTCGGCGTAGGCGGCGACTTCGCCACGGCTGAGATCGCAGTCGGCCTCGGTGTACGTCGCCACCGACGAATCCGGGTTGAGGACAATGTACGCTTCCGGGAACGTCGAATCCCAGTCGATTTCGTTGTCGATTCGGGCCCACTCTTTGTGTGCGCCGGTCACCCAGAACGTATCGCCGGCGTTGAGCACGACCGGGACGAGATAGCCGTCCAGCCCGTCCCTGTGTACGACTGCGCCGACGTTCGACGGTTCGATATACACCGGGACGTCGTAGGCGGTCGTGGCCTCGACGACTCTGGCCATCTTCTCCTCGGTCATTCCGGTCGTCCCGCCGATCTCGAGTGCGTCAGTCCCTGTCGCACAGATATCCTCGAAGGTTTCACCCTCTACGAGTGTCTTATCGGGGTCGAGTTTAACGATATGGTCCCACGATGCCCAGGGGGCGCTCATACGCACTCTGTATCGGTGGGTAGCTAAAACCGCTTCGACATTCTTCAGTCCGCGACAGCCCCCGCGTTCGCCTGCGCCTGCCACTCTCGGAGCCGGTCTTCGGAGACGCCCTGAATCTCCGCGGCGATCGCTGCGGCGTCGGCACTGCGAAGGTCATCGAGCGATTCGACTCCGGCGAGTGCGAGCTTTTCGGCGGTTTTCGCGCCGAGTCCGTCGAGATCTTCGATTTCCGACGCGGCCTGTCGCTCCCGGTATTCGGCGTAGTTGCAGATGGGACAGCCGAGCTCCCAGGGATCGTCGTCGTCCTCACCGTCGGTGACTCGGAGGTGCGGGAGTTCGTGCTCCTCACAGATCTCGTCGGTCACTTCGATCTCGCCGCGGCGCGGCAGCGGAAGCGAGTACTCACACTCGGGATAGCGTGTGCAACCGACGAGCCGAGAACCGTTCCGGAGCGTCTTGATCGCTAGCTCGCCGCCGTGTGATTCGGCACACTCCGGGCACGACCCGATAATCTCGTCTTCGGCCTCGTCGGCCTCGTCGGCTTTACACTGCGGGCAGCCGTGAACGAACGTACTCCGACCGGCGAGCATCTTCACGCGTTTGTGCCCGTGTTCCGAGCAGGTTTCGTCCATCACGGTCGGCTCCCCGCGATTCGGCAGCGGCAGCGTGAACCGACAGTCCGGGAAGCCGTCGCAGCCGACGAAGTACGACCCCTGTCTCGAACGGCGGACGAGCAAGTCTTCACCGCAGTCGGGACACGGACCGATCGTCCGATCGGCCTTCATCGAATCCCGGAGGTGCTCGCCGATCTCCTCTCTCGATTCGTGGAGTTCCTCGAAAATGCGTTCGAGGATCTCTCGCGACTCGTCAGTCACCTCATCGAGATCCTTCTCGCCCTCGGCGATCGCCCTCATATCGGCTTCGAGCTGTGCGGTCATCCCCTCGTCGACGATCCGGTCGGCGAACTTCTCGGCCGCCTCGACGACCGCCATCGCGAGTTTCGTCGGTCGCGGCGGATCGCTCTCGATGTATCCGCGGTCGTAGAGCTTCTCGATCGTGTGATGTCGTGTCGATTTCGTCCCGAGTCCGCGGGATTCGAGCTCTTCGATCAACCGCGACTGCCCGCGCCGTCTGGGCGGCTGCGTCTGTTTGGCTTCGATACGCGCGTCCTCGACCTCGAGTATCTCGCCCTCCTCGACGCTCGGGACGTGGTTTTCGGAGGTCGATCGGTACGGGTACACGTCGTGATACCCCGACTCGACGAGCCGCTTTCCGTTGGCTTTCAACAGACAGCCGTTGGCGTCGGCCACGACCTTGAGGTGTTCCCACTCGGCCGGATCGGCGACGGTCGCAAAGAAGTGCCGAACGACGAGTTCGTAGACGTCCCACTCGTCGTCGGAGAGATCGTCCCTCGCGGGGATCTCCCCGGTCGGATGGATCGGGGGGTGATCGGTCGTCTCCTCGTCGCCCGCCGTCGGTTCGATCTCTTCGGCCGCCAAAAGCGACTCGGCGTCGTCGCCGAAGAGATAGTGCTCTTCGAATTCGGAGAGCAGCGCTCTCGGGTCGAGATCGTCCGGGTAGACTGTGTTGTCCGTCCGCGGGTACGTGATATATCCGGCGGTGTACAGCTCCTCCGCGATGCTCATCGCCTTCTGTGCGGAGAGGCCAACCGATCCGGCCGCGCTGATGTATTGGGTCGTGTTGAACGGCTCCGGCGGCTCGTCGGTTCGGCTCCGACGACGCACGGATTCGACGATCGCCTCGCGTGCGCCCTGGAGTTGCTCGAAGGCGGCCCTCGCCTTGCTCTCGTCCCAGACGCGCTCGGCTTCCGTCCCGTCGTCACGGTAGAAATACTGGGACTCGAAGTCGGTGTCGTCTTTCAGTAGATCGGCGAACAGCTCCCAGTAGTCGTCCGGATCGAACGCCTGGATCTCGCGCTCCCGGTCGACGATCAGCTTCAACGTGGGTGATTGCACCCGGCCGACGGAGATGAAATCGTCGCCCAACTGTTTCGCCGATAGCGAGAGGAATCGAGTGAGTGCGGCACCCCACAGCAGATCGATCATCTGTCTGGCCTCGCCGGCGGCCGCGAGATCGAAGTCCAGCTCGTCGGGATCTGCGAAGGCGTTCGTTACTTCGTTTTCGGTGATCGAGGAGAACCGGACGCGATCCACCGGGGCGTCCGTCTCCTCGCGGATGAGCTCGTACGCCTCCTTCCCGATGAGTTCGCCCTCCCGGTCGTAGTCCGTCGCGATGGTGATTCGGTCGGCGTCGCCGGCCAACTGTTTGAGCGTCCGGACGATGTTCTCTTGGGTCGGCGTTTTGACGATCTCCGCTTCGACCAACTCGACGGGCTGTACGTCCCGCCAGTCGGAATACTCCGGCGGGAAGTCGACGCCGACGACGTGCCCGGAGAGCCCGACACAGCGTTTGTCCCCCCAGCGATAGACGTTGACGCCGTTGCGTCGCTCCGTCGACGCGGTGTCGCCGGAGAGTATCTCTGCGATCCGGCGCGCCGCGTTGTCCTTTTCGGTGACGATTAGTTCCACGTTGCGGTGAAATACGCCGACTTCGGGTTTCAACCTTTCGTCGGCGCTGGATTTTCCCGCTCAGAACATCACGCGTCCAGTCGCTCGCGCAGCAGCTCGTTGACCGTCCCCGGATCCGCCGAGCCGCCGGTCTTCGCCATCACCTGCCCGACGAGGAAGTTCAACGCGCCGTCCTCGCCGGCGTGATAATCCTCGACGGCGTCGGGATTCTCCTCGATCGCTTCCCCGACGGCCGCGGCGACCGCGTCCGAATCGGTTTTGCCGAGCCCCTCCTCTTCGACGATCTCGTCGGGCGCGAGTCCGCCATCGAGCATGCGACGGAGGACGATCTCCTCGGCGTTTTTGACCGTGATCTCATCGGTGTCGACCAGCTCGACGAGCCGGGCGAACTCGTCGAACCGGCCGTCTACGTCCGTGATCTCCATGTCCCGGTAGTTGAGTTCGCCGAGCAGGTTGTCAGCGACCCAGGTCGCGGCGAGGCCGGGATCGAACGTCTCGGCGATCCGTTCATAAAAGTCAGCGACCTGTTTCGTCGACGTGAGCTTCTCGGCGGATTCGGCGTCGAGGCCGTACTCCTCGCGGAAGCGCTCGCGCCTCGCGTCCGGCAGTTCCGGAATATCGATCTCGTCTTTCCAGTCGGCGACCCGAAGTGGGGGGAGATCGGCCTCCCTGAAGTAGCGGTAGTCCTTCTCGGCCTCCTTCGAGCGCATCGAAACGGTGATACCGCGGGATTCGTCCCAGTGGCGCGTCTCCTGTTCGACCTCGCGTCCCCGCCTGATCGCGTTCTTCTGTCTCGTCTCCTCGTAGGCCAGCGCCTTCTCGGCACCTTTGTGGCTGGAGATGTTCTTCACTTCGGTCCGGTTCGCCGATTCGAGCGTCCCCTCGTCGATCCGCCCCTCGTCGCCGACCGACTCGCTGTCGACGATAGAGAGGTTCGCGTCGACCCGGAGGCTGCCGTCCCGCGTGGCGTCGAAGACGCCGAGGTACTCGAGCACTTCGGTGAGTTTCGCGAGGAACGCGCGCGCTTCCGCGGCGCTGCGGAACTCGGGAGCCGTGACGATCTCCATGAGCGGCGTCCCGGCCCGGTTGTAGTCGACGAGCGTGTACTCCGCGGTGTCGATCGAGCCGCCGGCGTGCGAGAGGCTTCCGGGGTCTTCCTCCAGGTGCGCCCGCTCGATACCGACCGTTCGGCGCTCGCCGTCGGCGCTGAACTCGATCTGTCCGCCGTCGCAGATCGGGGCGTCGTACTGCGTGATCTGGAAGTTCTTCGGCAGGTCGGGGTAGTAGTAGTTCTTCCGGTGGAACCGGGTCTCCTCGGGAATGTCGGAGCCGAGCGCCTTGCCGACCTTGACGGCGGCCTCGACGGCCCCCTCGTTGAGCACCGGTAGCGCCCCCGGCAGGCCGAGACAGACGGGACAGGTCCGGGTGTTCGGTTCCTCGTCTTCGTCGGCCGCGGTCGAACAACCACAGAAGATCTTCGTCTCCGTCTCGAGCTGGACGTGGACTTCCAGCCCGATGACGGCCGTCAGATCTCGTTGTTCGGCGGTCTGTGCAGTCATTACTACGCACTTTTCGCGCGGAGGCTTTAGCCTAACGACAGCGATCCCCTCCCAGCGCGTTCGACGGACGGACCCCGCTCGAACGCGTCTTCGGTTATATACTCGGCCACAAGCTCTTTTATATCGTCGGGGCGACATGCGGTGTATGACGCCGAATCCGAACGATGAGCCCTCCGATCCCGATACGGGCCCCGGAGAGGATCCAGCCGATACCGACCGTCTCGACGATGACGCGGCAGAGAGCGTCGAAGATCTCGAAACCGACGCTTCCGTCGACCCGATCGACGTGGACACGCCCGCCGACGCGGACGCTGTCCCCGAGTCCGACGCCGATGACGGGACCGTCGACTACGAAGTGGGCAGCAGCGACCGAACGTGGGGCGTCCTCGTTCACGCGGCGGCGTTCGTCGGCCTGGTCGTTCCGTTCGGCAACATCCTCGCGCCGCTCATCATCTGGGCGATCAAAAAGGAGGACAGCCGATTCGTCGACGACAACGGAAAGCAGGCGATAAACTTCCAGATCACGTGGACGGTCCTGCTGTTCCTCGTGGGACTGACGATCTTCATCGTGATCGGACTGGTGCTCGTCCCGCTCGTCGCGCTGGCGTGGGTGATCCTCGTCATCATCGCGATAATCCGCGCGAGCAACGAGAAAGTGTACGACTACCCGCTCACGCTCGATCTGATCTCGTAGCTATCCGCTCGGTCGAGCGACGCCGATTTGCGCCGGTTCTTATAACCCCTCGACCCCTGAATACGAGTGTGCAGGAGTACGAGCGCAAACAGCTCCTCGAACGCATCGGCCGGGAGGGATCGACGCTGGGCGTCGACATCCCCGACCGAATCGAGATTCAGGGGGAGCCGGTGCATCTCAGGGAGTTCGTCTTCGAGATAAAGCGCCGGGAGACGGTCCCGGCCGGCGAACGGGATCGCGTCGAACGGGCGAAACGCAACCTCCGTCGCGAGCGCCTCGAACGGAAAGAGCTGATCGAAGCGGGCGAGATCAGCTTCGAGGAGGGCGAAGCGGTCGCACGCGCGATCATCGGCATCGATCGGGCGCTCGAGGCCCTCGAGAGCCTCGAGCCCGAAAGCGTCGCCGCCGAAGCGAAGCGTCAGGAGGCCGCGGACACGAAGCGCTGGATGGACTTCTTAAAGAAGGCGCTGGGCCACGACGACAGCGGACCGCAGGTGCGAGGCCGATGAGTCGAAATCAGGGCGACTGGCGGGGGACGAGACGCGAGAGCGATTGGCGGGGGACGAGACGCGAGAGCGATTGGCGAGGGACGAGACGATGAGCGACAACGCCGCGGTCGCGGCGCTTCTGGACGAGATGGCCGACCGTCTCGAAGCGCGCGATGTCGAGTACAAACCGAACGTCTACCGGCGGGCCGCCGACAGCATTCGCGGTCACACCGTTTCGGTCGAGCGGCTCTACGAGGAAGGCGGCGAAGACGCGCTGATGGAGATCGAGGACGTGGGCGAGGCGATCGCCGCGAAAACGGCCGAGTTCCTCGAGACGGGAACGATCGAGGAACTCGAAGACCTCCGCGACGAGCTACCGGTCGAGATGGACGCGCTGACCGCCGTCGAAGGTGTCGGCCCGAAGACCGTTGCGGCGCTATACGACGCGTTGGGCGTCGAAACGCTCGACGATCTCGAGGCGGCCGCCGAGGCCGGCGAAATACGCGACGTGAAAGGGTTCGGCGAAAAGACCGAGGCGAACATCTCCGAAAACATCCCGTTCGCTCGCGAGGCCCGAAAACGAAGCCTGCTGGGCGACGCTCGCCCGATCGCCGACCGCCTCGTCGCCTTCTTCGAAGCCTGCGACGCGGTCGACTCCGTCGCGACGGCCGGATCGATCCGCCGGTGGCGACCGACGATCGGCGACGTCGATCTGCTGGTCGGCAGCGACGACCACGGGGCGGTGATCTCCGCGTTCGAGGGGTGGGACGAGGCCGATTCGGTGATCGAATCCGGGACGAACAAGGCGTCGGTCCGCGCCTCGGAGATGCGGGTCGATCTGCGAACCGTCGTCCCCGAGGAGTTCGGCGCCGCGCTGCAGTACTTCACGGGCAGCAAAGACCACAACGTCGCCGTCAGAAACCGCGCCATCGAGATGGGGTTGAAAGTCAACGAGTACGGCGTCTTCGACGTGAGCGACGTCGAGGATCCCGATTCGGGCCAGCGCGTCGGAACGCGGATCGCGGGCGAAACCGAGGCCGGCGTCTACGAGGCGCTCGGACTGGCGTTGATTCCGCCGGAGATGCGCGAAAACCGCGGCGAAATCGAACGCGCGGCCGAGGACGACCTCCCAGAGCTCGTGACCGAAGATGACGTTCGCGGCGACCTCCACGTTCACACCGACGCCTCCGACGGCACGGCGACGATCGAAGAGATGGCCGCCGCAGCCGCCGAGTTCGGTCACGACTACCTCGCGATCGCCGATCACGCCACCGGTCCGGGGATGGTCGGCGGCGTCGGGCTCGACGACGACGAGCTGGTAGAACACGCGGCGGCGATCCGGGCGGCCGATTCGGAGGTCTCGATCGACCTGCTCGCCGGCGTGGAGGCGAACATCGACGCCGACGGCGGAATAAGCGTCGGGGACGACGTGCTGGAGGGGCTCGATATCGTCGTCGCGTCCCCGCACAGCGATCTCGACGGCGACGGCACGGAGCGACTCGTCACCGCCATCGAACACCCCGCAGTCGACGTGATCGGTCATCCGACGGGTCGACTGTTGAACCAGCGCCCAGGCCACGACATCGATATCGAACGCGTCGCGAGGGCGGCGGCCGAACACGAAACGGCGCTGGAGATCAACGCCGATCCCCGTCGGCTGGACCTCCGTTCGAGCTACGTCAAAGCCGCCATCGGAGCCGGCGCGACGATCGCGATCGATACCGACGCACACGCCACGGACACGCTCGAATACATGCGATTCGGTGTTCACACTGCCCGACGGGGATGGGCGGAATCGCCCGACGTGCTCAACTGCGGAGATATCGAGGAACTCCGCGCGTTTCTCCATACCGGGTAATGACGGAACCAGAAACTCTTCGGCCCCAAACGCATCGGTTGCTGCTCGATGTCATGCTCGGCAAACTCACGACGTATCTCCGGATCTGTGGATATGACGCCGCCTACGCCGGTGACCGGGAGATCGAAGCCGACGAGGAGATCGCATCCCTCGCTATCGACGAGGGGCGAACGCTTCTCACTCGCGATGTCGAACTCGCCAAACGCGTCGACGGGGCAGTGTTACTGACGGCGCGAGAGATCGACGACCAGCTGACGGAGCTCCGTCGAGCAGGCTTCGAACTCTCCGTCGCCGACCGGCCGTCGCACTGTGGCCGGTGCAACGGCGAACTCGTCCCCGTTTCGCCTGACTCTGAGACGCCCGAGTACGCCCCGGACCCGTCGGCGGTCGAGTGCTGGCGCTGTCTGTCGTGTGGCCAGCTGTTCTGGAACGGAAGCCATCACGAACGGATGCGAGAACGGCTCGACGCAGCGGCTGAAAACGGCCGGTGAGTTATTTAACTGAGGCGCTTGTGGATAGATCCCGTATGTCATCGATACCGAGCGAATACCAGCCGCTGTTCTCACAGAAGGTGTTCGCCCACGTCGCGACGCTCATGCCTGACGGAATGCCCCACGTCACACCGGTCTGGATCGACTACGACGCCGATATCGATCGCGTGCTCGTCAATACTGCGAAGGGGCGACAAAAGCACGTCAACGTGCAGAGCGACCCTCGAATCGGGGTGAGCCTCACAGATCCGGAGAATCCGTACCGCGCGATATCGCTCTACGGCGAAGTCGATACCCTGACCGAGGAGAACGCCGCCGAACACATCGATTCGCTGGAGAAACGCTATCGCGGCAACGACACCTATCAAAACGATCGAACGAACCGAATTATACTCGAAATCCGCCCCGACCGCGTCTTTACGCGCTGATTTCAGGTTGTATTCGGCGTCCACTCCTCGCAGGCATCCATGTCGCCCATCGCTTCGCTGTGGAGCCCACAGTACGGCGCGAGGCCGTCATCGGTTCGGACGTATCGGAAGTACGCACAGTTCCCGCAGTACTGATCGTTGATCGGAGCCGACGGACCGTCGTCAAGGAACTCCGCGTCGTCCGCCCCCTGTCGTTCGTAAATCG
>CAYQWI010000015.1:0-14056 GCA_964421165.1 uncultured Natronomonas sp. | reverse complement strand
GCGGCGGCCGGATACAGCGTCCACGGCTCGTGGGCGACATCGGTGTAGCGAATCGACCCGTCCTGCGCCTCCGTATAAAAGCGGTAGCGCTCGACGAGAAACGCCGCGAACGGATCGTCGGGGGCCGAAAACGGCTCACCAGTCGGCCAGTACGTCCCCTCGAACTGCGCCGGCCGCGCACCGGGATGTCGACGCCGGCTGTCGAACCGCACTCGCCCGTCGGCCCACTCCAGTGAGATTCGAGCGTAGTAATACGGTAAATGCTGGAAAATGCGTGCGCCCAAAACGCTCGCGATCCCCTGTGCGTCGAGGCTGAAGAAATAGACGCTGGGAACACCGTCACGGGTGACGTACGTTCTGACGTTGAGTTCGGGCAGCCGAATTCCGAACGGTTCGGGAACGCCTTTCGGGCGAACGGCGACGTTCGTGAACGGCACGATCGAGAGCCACGCCGAACCGTCGTGCTCGTCGGGCCTCAGCCCCTCCGGAAGGTGTGCGACCATCACCGCAGGATCGACCGGCCAGTTTTCGAACAACAGGTGTCGCCACCCCATTTCGAGTGGAACGACCATACCGACACTCCGCGAGCCGGACGGATACCCCTTTGGGCGTCGGAAATCGGCGGAGATGCCGCGAACCGATCGGCGGCCTCTGGAGGCCGACATATAACTTCTCGGCCCGCCAATAGACGGGTAATGACGGAGCAGTCGCTGGAGTTCCAGTACAAAACGAACGGGCCGATGACGGCTCTCACGACGCGGATATGCGACTGTATCGAGGAGATTAGCCTCGAGTTCGAACACTATGACGAAGCCCGCTCCAAGGGTCCCGGGCTGTATATGGCGATCATCTCCAACCGATCCGTCGCGCCGTTTGCCGAACCGATGGGATCGAACCGATGGCCGACGGAGACGTGTCCCGTCATCGACGAGACGACGGACGCGTTTCCTCCGGCGCTAAAGACCGTCGCAGAATCCCAAGACGGGGGCGTGTGCGTCGGCGTCGACGGCACGGTTCTGAAGCAGATGGTCCGATTCAAAAACGTTCGCGACGACGAGTTACCGGCCGGCGAAAGCGTCAGCGATCTCGAATACGCAGACTGGATGGGAGCGAGACACATGAGCGCCTACGAGACCTCGCTTCGCCCGGACGTCGTCACCACGATCACGCTGAGCGAGGAAACGGGCCGACTCACCGTCTTCGAAGACGGCGAGTACGACACGGTCCCGCGGAGTCAGATCGGAAAGCCGTGGCGCGGGCAGGAGTCGAACGAACCGAAGGGATAACACATCCAAAGCGTCCATCCGACCTGAACCGATTGTCGAACGATTCTCGGAAGCACTACAAAAGAAAGCATCTAACCGACCACAGGTACAGCATAAACGCACACACGCTCGATGGTACTCCAGGAAGCGTTCATCACCGATTTCGCGATCATCATCGTCACGGCGACGGCGATCGGCTATCTCGCCAAACAGACGGGACAGCCGACCATTATCGCGTATATCCTCACCGGATTGATCCTCGGTCCCGTGCTCTTCGACGTCGTCACCGAGGAGGGGCTCGTCGAGTTGATGGCGGAGCTCGGACTGGGGTTCTTGCTCTTTTTGCTCGGCATCAAGATGCGGTTTTCGGACATCAGAGACATCCTCCGCCCGATCGTCAACATCGCGGTGCTGCAGACGGTGCTGCAGACGGCGCTCGCGTTCGGCGTCGCGTGGTTCCTCGGCTTCGATATCACGGAGACCATCGTCATCGCGCTCGCGACCGTCTTCGGAGCGACGCCGATCATCGTCAAGATCCTCACCGACAAAGACGAGATCACGAGCCTGCCGGGAAAGATCGACGTGGGCGTCCTCATCGTACAGGACATCTACCTCGTCATCGTCCTCGCGCTCTTTTCGGCCGACGAGCTCACGAACGCGACCGAAGTCGGCGTCACGCTCGCGACGATTCTCGTGATGATGTCGTTTATCGGCATCTTCTCGCTTCTCTCCTCGCGGTATTTCCTCCCGAGGCTGTTCAGACAGATCGCCGACAACAAGGACGTGTTCTTCGTTATCGGGATCGCGTGGGCGTTCCTGTTTATCGCCGTCACCGAGCGGCTCGAACTCTCCGTGGAGGTCGGCGCGTTTCTGGCGGGGATCAGTCTCGCACAACTCCCGTACAGCAAGGAGCTCGAAGAGCGCGTCTCGCCGATCACGGACTTTTTCATTCTGATCTTCTTCGCGTCGATCGGCTTACAGATCGCCGCGGACGATCTCACGGCCTACTGGATCGAAGCGATCGTCGCCTCCGCCGTCTTGATGGTCGGTAACTTCTGGATCATGTTCTATCTCATCGACCGGGAGGGGTTCTCCGTGGAGACGAGCTTTCTCGGCTCGATCAACATGATTCAGGTCAGCGAGTTCTCGCTCGTCGTCGGCGCGCTCGGCGTCGCACAGGGGTATATCGGCTCGGAAGTGCTCGGATATCTCAGCCTGATGGCGCTGCTCACGATGAGTCTCTCGACGTATATCATCAACTACAACCACGAGATATACCGTCGCGTCGAGCCGTTTTTCCGTCGGTGGGATTCGGATGAGAAACAGGACGTAGAGCTGGGTGAGTTCGACGGCCACGCCGTCGTCGTCGGCTTCGACGGCGTGACGGAGCGGTCGCTACCGCTTCTCGCGGAGCGGTTCGACACCGTCGTCGTCATCGACCGCAACGTCGACCACATCGAGAAACTCGAAGCGCGGGACGGGTACGAAACCGTTTACGGGGATTTCAGACACGCTGAGATCCGGAAGGCGGCGAACCTCTCGGACGCCGCGTTCGTGTTGAGCTCGACCGTTCAACGGGAGATCAACGAACGGCTGTTAGCGGAGGTCGGCGAAGACGCCACGGTCGTCGTCGAAGCCGAAACGACGGATGCGGCCCGGTCGCTGTACGAAAACGGCGCGGACTACGTCGTGATGAGCACGCAACTGACCGCCGATCGCATCGCCGAGCAGTTGCGTGACGTCCTCCGAGGGGACGCGCGGTTCGACGAGCTAGAGCATCGGGGCGTAACTACCACCGAAACCGACTCGAGATCGAAGCGAGGTGGAAGCGATGTCTGAGATGATCGCGGCGCTGTCTGCGATATTCATTACCTCCGGTGTCCTTCTCCTCCTCGCCAATCGGCTGTCGTTGCCGACGATCCCGTTTTACATCATCGCCGGGTTCGTCGCCGGCGAGTTCATCCCGCAGGCGGAAGTGCTCGATCTCGCACAGTGGGGGATCGCCTTCCTCGTGTTCGTCTTCGGCGTCGGGATCGAGTTGCCGAAGCTCTCGTCGGTGTTTCGGGACAGCGAACTGACAGCCGCCGCCCAGCTTCTGGTGCTCGGACCGCTCGGGTTCGGAATCGGGATCCTCCTCGGGTTCGAGCCGCTCAACGCGGTGTATTTCGCCGTCGCCGCGACGCTGAGTTCGACGCTCGTCGGTACGGGGTTGCTCGAAATCGAGATCAGAAACAACCTCGTCCACGGCCGACTCGCGAAATCGATACACTTACTGGACGACTTCCTCGCGATCGCGTTCGTCCTCGTGTTGAGCGCGACGGCGTTCACGGCCGACGCTCTCGCCGCGAAAATCGGCTACGGTGTCCTCATCCTGCTGCTCGCGTTACTCGTCCAGCGACACTTCTTCGAGTATCTCACCCAATACGCGGAGGGGTCACAGGAGCTTTTGATGATCGGCGCGATAACCCTGCTGATCGGGTTCTTGACGCTCACGAGCGTTCTCGATATCTCGCCGGTGATCGGCGCGTTCGCCGCGGGGATCGCGATCCGGCGCGATTACGGGCGCAACCTCGGCATGCTCAACGGCATCGGTTCGCTCAAGGATTTCTTCGTCGTGATCTTCTTCGTCACGCTGGGCGCGCTCGTGTCGATCCCCTCGGCGAGAGTGTTCGTGACGGCCGTCGCGCTCGTGGTTCTCACGGCGATCGTCAAGCCGGCTGTCACGATGGCCGTCCTGATGTGGGAGGGGTACGACGTGCGGACGGCGACGCTGACGGGCGTGAGCCTCGATCAGATCAGCGAGTTCGCCCTCATCATCGCGATACAGGGGCTGCTCGTAGAACGGCTCGCGCCCGAACTGTTCGACGCGATCATCCTCGCCGCGGCGCTCACGATGATCACCTCCGCCTTCACTCGCCGATACGACGAGTGGCTCTTTGCGACCGTCACCGGGCCGCTTATCGGGGATCGACAGACCGCAAAGATCGACGACCAGAGCTCGGTTCCCGATTCGCTGTCCGATCACGTCGTTATCCTCGGCTACGGTCGGCTGGGACGGCGGCTCGCGACCGTCTGTGCGGAGGAAGGCGTCGAGTACGTCGTCGTCGAAAACGACCCGACGAAGCTCGCGGCGCTTCGAGCGGAAACCGACCAGTTCGTCGTCGGGGACGCGATGTATGAGTACGTCTGGGCGAAAGCGCACCTCGACGACGCTCGACTCGTCCTCTCGACGGTCGATCACCGCCGCGTCTCCGACCGATTGCTCGAGTTCGAAACCGACGCCGACGTGGTCATCCGCTCGTCCGACGCCGACGAGGCGGCCGACCTGCGCGAAGCCGGTGCGACGTTCGTCATCGTCCCCGATCTCCTCGCCGCCGAACAGCTCCAGGTGGTTATCGCGGGGCTTCTCAGAGGTGAACTCGATCGCGATGAGCTCAGAGAACACCATCTCGAAAAGCTCGACGCGCTGGAGCGACAGGGATTGAGTTCGCGGCGCGAGCGGGATCTGTCGATGTGACCGCGGAGCCGACGCGATCGCGACCCGGTGGGCGATATCAGTGCATTTATTCGCCCCTCCATGGACGTGAGACGTGAGAACGATGTACGAAGATTTCGCGGAACGATTGACGACCTCGATCTGGCAGGAGTTCGATCGAACGCCGAAGCGGTCCGGGGACACGCCGGAGATCACCGACGTATCGACGCTCGTCGTCGACGGGAACTTCCCGTGGACGATCGTCACGCTGGAAACGGACGCCGGCGTGACCGGAATCGGGGAGGCGTACCCTTCGCCGGGCGTCCACGAAGTGATCACCGAGTTCTTCGAGCCGCTGTTGGTCGGGGAGAACCCGCTCGACGTCGAGCGACTGTACAACCTCATGCGAACCCGGCTCTCGGGGCGGGGCTCCCAGCAGGGGATCGGCACGATCGCGATCAGCGGCGTCGAACTGGCGCTGTGGGACGCCGCCGGCAAGATTCTCGAGCAACCGGTGTATCAGCTGCTCGGCGGCAAGATCCGCGAGGAGGTTCGGATGTACGCCGACTGCCACGCCGGCGAACACATGGTCGAAGCCGCGCTCGGAGACGACGAGGGGGCCTACGAGGCGGCGGCCTGCGCTCGGGCCGCCCGGGCGGCCGTCGACGACGGCTTCGAGATCGTCAAGTTCGATCTCGACGTCCCGTCCGGTCGGGAGATCGACACCCTCTCGAGACACCTCGACGGCCCGGAGATCGAGCACAAACGGGCGATCGTCGAAGCCGTCACGGACGAGGTCGGCGACGAGGCCGAAGTCGCGGTGGACCTCCACTGGAACTTCAACGTCGAGACCGCGGAGCGAATCTGTCGGGCGATCTCCGAGTACGATCTCGCGTGGGTCGAAGATCCGCTCCCGCCGGAGAACGCCGACGCGCTGGCGCGGCTCAACCGGAGCGTCGATGTGCCGCTTTTGACCGGCGAAAACCGCTACGGGCGTCACGGGTTCCGCGATCTCCTCGAATCGGGAGCCGTCGATCTGGTGGCTCCCGACACCCCGAAAACCGGCGGGATCGCCGAGACGAAAAAGATCGGCGAGTACGCCGAGACGCACTACGTCGGATTGACGCCGCACAACATCGGCAGCCCCGTGGCGACGATGGCGGGCGTTCACGTCGGCGCGACGGTTCCGAACTTCGTCGGGCTGGAGTTCCACGCTCGGGACGTCCCGTGGTGGGACGATCTCCATACCGGCGAGGAACCGCTGATTCAGGACGGCACCATCGAGGTGCCGGACGCCCCCGGTCTCGGGATCGAACTCGATTGGGACGTCGTCGAGGCACATCGGACGAAATGACGGGGTCGGACCGCGTTCGGTATCACACGACCCGAGAGACGGTTCCGGAGGACGGCCGTCATCACTTCGATGCGATCGAAGCGAGCCGCGGCGAGATACTGGGACCGTTCGCCGTCCTCTTGAACAGTCCCGAACTCGCCGGGCGAACCGCCGATCTCGGGACGTACGTCCGCTTCGAGAGCACACTTTCCGACGCGGACAGGGAACTCGCGATCCTCACGACGGCCCGAGAGTTCGACTGCCCGTACGAGTGGGCGATGCACCAGCCGATCGCCGTCGAGGCCGGCGTGAGCGATGCGGCGCTCGATGTCGTCTCGGAGCGGCGGGAAACGGATCGCCTCGACGACGAGGCGGTCGTTATCGAGTACGGCCGGGAACTGTTCGGAGAACGTTCAGTCTCGGACGAGACGTTCGACGCCGCGTTCGATCGCTACGGCGAGCGCGGCGTCGTCGAACTCACCGCGACGATGGGCTATTACGCGATGATCGCGTGCGTGTTGAACGCCTTCGAGGTTCGGCCGGACGCCGACCAGCCACAACTTCCATAGAAAGATTCAACACTGGAACTGAACAGTTCAACGCAGGTGACTGTTGGATCTCGTGAGCTACGTTTCACTATTTAAACGAGAAGTGTCGGATCTATCGTCGGGGGGGCGAGGGAAAATACTGGCCGCGATCGCGTTCGGGTGGTTTCTCTCCATCAGCGTTCGGCTCATCTACCCGGCGCTGTTGCCCCATTTGCGCACCGCCTACGGGCTCACGCTGACGACGGCGGGGCTGTTGTTGACCGTTCTGTGGATCGCCTACGGGATCGGTCAGCTCCCAGGCGGCATCCTCGGCGATTGGGTCGGCGAGCGAATCCTGTTGATCGTCAGTTCGGTGATTTCGGTCGGTACGCTCACGATCGTCGTGGTCGCGGATTCGGCGATCGTCCTCTTTGCGGCGACGGCGTTTTTCGGACTCGGAACCGCGCTGTACGGCGTCGCTCGGTTCACGATTCTGCGGGATTTATACCCCGAGAAGCTCGGCACCGCGACCGGCGTCACGATGGCCGTCGGCGATCTCGGGAACGCGGTCATGCCGCCGACGGCCGGCTTCATCGCCGTCGCGATCGGCTGGCGGTTCGGCCTCGGCTTCGCGATCCCCCTTTTCGCCATCGCCGCGGTCGCGCTGTGGCTCACGCTCCCGTCGAAATCGAACCTGGAATCGGGATCGAAATCGCTCAAAGAGAGCCTCGATTTCGAGAGCGTGCTGCCGACGGTACGCCAGCCGGCGGTCGCAACGGCGACGCTGCTCCTCGTCCTCTGGGAAGTCCTCCTGCAGGCGTTCATGGGCTTTTTCCCGACGTACCTCGTCGAAGTGAAAGGCGTCTCGACGCAGCTCGCGGCCGGGCTGTTCGGGCTGTATTTCGCTCTCGGCGTGCTTATCAAGCCGATTTCGGGTCGAATGTACGACCGCATCGGCGTTCGTGCTCCGCTGCTCGTCATCTTGAGTATGACCGTCGTCGGATTCGTCGCGCTCCCGTTCTTGGAGACGCTCTGGCTGCTCGTGATCGTCACGGCGCTCGTGAGCGGACTGCTCGGATTCGAGACGGTCGTGATCTCCGATCTCACGCGCCGGCTGCCGAACGAAACCCGCGGGATAAACCTCGGAGTGTTGCGAACGGTCTACATCATCCTCGGTGCGTTGAGCCCGGTGATCTTCGGCGCGATCGCCGACCGGGGATACTTCTCGGAGGCGTTCTTCCTCTACGCCGCCCTCGCCGTCGTCGGAATCGTGTTCGTGTTGTACTTCGTCGACTACTAGCGCGCGGGCGATCGGTCGTACGATCCTCCTCGATTTATAAATGGTATCGTCGGCTGCGATACTCCCCGTTATAAAGCCGAGTCGCACACCATCGGCATCTCGGGGTCGTGTCCCCACTCCGAGAGCGAGCCGTCGTAGACTGCGACGTCGTCGACGCCGACCAAATCGAGCGCGAACGCGACGCTGCTGGCGGCGATTCCGCCGCCGCAGTACGTGATGACCCGGTCGGCGTCGGTCGCTCCGACCGTCGCGAAGGTCCGGCGGAGCTCCTCTCGCGATCGGTACGTCGCGGTTTCGGTATCGACGACGCCGCCGTCCCACCCTGCGGGCACGTTGACGCTCGACGGAATGCGCCCCGGTCGGCCGTACTTCGTCGGCCCGTCGCCCAGGTGATCCTCGGTCCGCAACGCGTTGACGAGACAACAGTCGGGGTCGTCGATCGCGTCACGAACTTCGTCTTTGTGCGCGATCCGTTCGGGGTGGTGATCGGGAGTGAACGTCGCCGGATCGTGGGTCGGCGGCTCCGATGAGACCGGACGGTCTTCGGCGATCCACTTCTGCCAGCCGCCGTCCAAAATTCCGGCCCGCTCGAAGCCGAACGTGCGGAGGAGCCACCAGATCCGGGCGGCCCACATGTTGTCCTTCGACGTGTCGTAGAGGACGACGCGCGTGTCGTCGCCGACGCCTAACTCACCCATCGCGTCGGCGAACTGCTCGGGACCCGGAACCTGAAACCAGTTCGCGGATTCGCCCGTTTCCGAGAGGTCTTCGCTGATATCGGCGAACGCGCTGCCGGGGATGTGGGAGTCCTCCCAGCCGTCCCGGCCGGAGATCGTCTCGATGTCGCCGGTCTCTCTGTCGATATCGAGATGTGTCGTGCAATCGAGCACGCGCAGGTCGGGATCGTCGAGATGGGCGTCGAGCCACTCGGTCTCAACCAGTTGCGGAATTGAATCCTCAGCCATCGGTCACAGAAAGAATCCGATGGAAAATGAGCGTTCGGGTCCGGATCCACCTCGGTCGGAGCCGACTACTCTCCGAGCCGCGTATGCGCGCCGATCAACGCTCCCGAGAGATCCATCCCTTCGACTCGCGTTCCTCGATCGATGATCGAATCACGAATCTCACAGCCGACGATCTCGGCCTCGGGAAAGACGACGCTCCGTTCGACCGTGACGTCCGAGAGGCTCGCTCCCTCGAGTATCTGGACGTTTTCCCCGACCGTGGCCGTCTCGACGTCCGCGCTCGGAGCAACGTAGCTATCGCCGTCGAGATACCACGCGACCGCATCGAGGTAGCTCTCGGGCGTCCCGATGTCGAACCACGCTTCGTCGAAGGTGAACGCCCGAACGGCCTCTCTGTCCTGTAACCACTGAATGAACCACCCGGGTTCGTCGGGGTTGTTCCCGCCGTCGAGGTACTCCCCGAACAGTGACAGCGTCTCCGCGGACAGCCCATAGCAGGCGATCGAGACGAGCGTGCTGTTCGGCTCGTCGGGCTTTTCCTGGAAGTCGACGACTCGGTCGCCGTCCAACTCGACGAGTCCGTACGACGACGCTAAATCGTAGGAACCGACATCGTAGGCCGCAAGCGTCGGCTCGCCGCCCGCTTCGAACTCGTCGAGAAACTCGCTCACGTCGAACGAGATCAAGTTATCCCCGCCGATGATCAACGTGTCGTCGTCGAGCCCTTCGCGTTCGACGAGTTGCGCTAACGCGCCGACGACGCCCAGCTTCTCGGCTTCGGCCGCCGTCTCCTCGACCGACAGCTGTGGTTTCTCAAAGTCCGATTCGTCGAGATACGCCTCGAAGGTGGCTTCGAACTTCTCGTTCGTCGAGACGTACGCGTCCTCGATCCGATCGTCGCGCTCTATCGCCTCCAGAACGGTGCCGATGACGGTCGTTTCACCGATCGGTAACAGCATCTTCGGACGGTCTCTCGTGATCGGCCACAGCCGTGTCGCGTACCCTCCGGCAAGTACGATCGCGTCCATCGTGGGACGTTTTCACCCGACGATAAAGATCGTTTATATTCCGGGCAGGCAGGTACCGCTAATTCGCTTCGATCCAAACTCCCGCGCCGACGAGCGGGTTTTATTTTCCCCCTCGGCGTACGCCGTATTTATGGCTACCAGTGCCTCCACAGTACCGGGCAGCGGTGGAAGCGGGTCCGGCGTCGGCTTCTTCGGCAAGCTCAAAACCGGACTCAAGCTCTCGAAAGACAGTATCGATGTCGTTCGCTCACACCCGAAACTACTCGTGTTCCCGCTTTTCGGCGCGGTTTCGACGCTCGCGTTCTGGATCGTCTTTCTCGTCCCGCTGTTCGCCGCCAACCTGATCGGTTCCGGCGTCGAGTACGTCGTCCTGTTCGCGCTGTATTTTATCACGACGTTCGCGGCGACGTTTTTCACCGCCTCGCTCGTCTTCGCGGTAAACCAGACGTTTCACGGCGAGGAGCCACACATCGTCGAGAGCATGCGGGCGGCGTGGCGGCGGAAGGGCGCGATCTTCGTGTGGGCCGCCGTGGCGGCGACCGTGAGCGTCATCCTCAAAAAGCTTCAGGAGTCCGACAGCACGATCGCACGACTCCTCTCGTCGCTGTTCGCGGTCGGCTGGGCGGTGATGACGTTTTTCATCGTCCCGGTGATCGTCTTCGAGGACGTGAACGCGCGTTCGATGTTCACCCGGAGCGCCGAGACGTTCCGAAACACCTGGGGCGAGTCCATCGGCGTCGGGATGGGCGTGACGCTCATCCAGGTCGTCGTCGGGATCGCCAGCGTGCTCGTCGCGATCGCTCTCGCGGTCGCGCTCGGAAGCGTCTTCCCCGCCGCCGGACTCCTCCTCGGTGTCTTCCTCGTCGCGGGCGCGTTGATCTGCACGTACCTCCTCGGACAGACGATCTGGGCGATCACCAAGACGGCGCTATACGTGTACGCCGCCGAAGAACGGGTCCCCGAGCAGTTCTCCGATTTCGACTTCGAGACGCTGGACGGCCGAACCGAACAGCGCGCGACGCCGGGTCGGGTCGCCGAACCACCGCGTCACCTCAAGTGACTGCCAGACCACTTAAGACGACGAATAACTGCCAGACCGCTTAAGACGACAACACGAGCGGTTCGTACCACTCGCGGTTGTCTCGGTACCACTCAATGAACTTCTCGACGCCCTCCCGGATCGTGTGTTCGGGAGCGTATTCGATGAGCCGCTCGGCCTTCCGCGTGTCGGCGTGGGTGTGGTCGGCGTCGGCGTCGAATCGCTCGGCGTGCTCGATATCGAGCTCCGGTGCGAGCTGGTCGCGGATCTCTTCGGCCAACCGTTTGATCTCGATGGTGTCGGTCGAGCCGATGTTGACGGCCTCGCCGTCTGCGGCGTCGCTCGTTAAAAGCGTCCGGTTCGCTTCGATGACGTCGCCGATGTAGGTGAAATCGCGCGTCTGGGTGCCGTCGCCGTAGACGACCGGCGGCTCGCCGTTGAGACACCGCGAGACGAAGTTCGAGATCGCCATGTTCGGCCGCATCCGCGGGCCGTACACCGTGAAGTACCGAAGCGCGACGGCCGGCAGATCGTAGACGGCGTTGTACGCGCACGTATATCGCTCGGCCGCGAGCTTGGACGCGCCGTACGGCGAAACGGGCATCGTCGGATCGGACTCCGAAAACGGGAGATACGCCTCGCGACCGCCGTAGACGGACGACGATGAGGCGACGACGACCCGTTCGACGGCGGCGTTTCGAGCGGCATCGAGGACGTTCAACGTCCCGTCGACGTTGACCGCGTTGTACTCTCGCGGCGCTTCGACGCTCGGCCGAACGCCCGCTTTCGCGGCCTGATGGTAGACGTAGTCCGACTCGGCCACGAGTTCTTCGACGAGTTCGGCGTCTCGGACGTCGCCGTCCACGAAGCGATACTCGACTCCCGCGGCGGCTGCGCGCTCTCGATGAACATCCAGCGTGTGCTCTTTGATCCCGAGATCGTAGAACGGATCCATCGCGTCGAGGACGGTCACGTCGTGGCCGTCCGAGAGGAAGGCTTCGGCGAGATGGCCGCCGATAAACCCCGCGCCCCCGGTGACGAGTATCTGCATAGCGTTCGATCCCATCCGACCGAAGAAAAATCGACCGGAATCCGTCGCCAGCGCGATCGGTGTCGGAGAGAACCGATGCGAACGGCTCCGACGTGCGGATGTTATCGAGTGCAACTTCGGATGGCGGTATCTGGACGCGTTACAGCGGTCGGACGCAGGTATCGGAACGATCGGGGTGGGCGACCTCTTCGGGGTCTGCGACGGCGGAGGAATGAATAGATGCTTTCGCTCTCCGTTTTCGCCGGCTCCCCACACTGGACTCGATCGGCTCTTCTGTCGCCGAACTAGTATACGCTAACTATACTAGCGTAAAACGTTAACATCAGTGAAACAAATCGAACCGTATGGGACGGGGGAAAACCGTTGCGCTCGTCGTATTGGGGCTGGCTCTCTTCGTGACGCTGCTGTCGGCGAACGCGGCCGTCGCGCTGGACAGAACCGCGTTCGATGCCGATTACGCGAAGGATACCGCCGAGGAAACTGATCTCTACGCGGAACTCACCGCGGAATTCACGGCGGAGCTAGCCGACGATGCGTCGGCGGCTGACGAAAACGAAGAGCTGCCGATCGAGCGATCTCAGGCCGAACTCCTGGAGGCGGCGCTGACCGAACCGTACGTGCAATCGCAGGTCGAATCGAACATCGAGAGCGTCTACGCGTATCTCAACGGTGAGGTAGACGAGCTCCGACTCGGTTTCGATCCGGAGCCGCTCAAAGAGCGACTCATCGAGGAGGTACGGGCAGATCTGGACGATCTCGATCCGGCCGACGTTCCGATGCCGAACGCCGAGGAGATCTCGGCGATGGCTGAAAGCCAGGGGGCGTTCGAAGTTCACCGCGAGGAATTCCGGGCCGAGCAAAAAGAGCGGATCCAGGCGGAGACCGAGCGCGAGTTGAGCGAGGCCGAACTCGAACAGATCCTCGAAGAGGAGATGGACGAGATCCGCGAGGAAATGTATGCGGAGTTAGACGCGGAACTCGACGGCGAGTTCGAGGGCCCCGAGGCGGCGATCGAGGAGCCGGTTCGAGATCTGCAGGCGGCGTGGATCGATGCGCTGACCGGCGAACTCACCTACGAGGAGTACGCGACGGCGGTCGAAACGGCGACTGACGACCTCGCCGACGCGTTCGTCGCGGTGTTCGAGGCCGAACTCGACGAGGAGCTGCCCGAGACGATCGAGCTCAGCGACGAACTCGACGAAGAGGATCAAGCAATGCTCGATACGGCCCGAACGGTCGTTTCGATCTCCGGGCCGATCGCCTACGGGATCGCCGCGCTCGCGCTCGTCCTCGCGGGACTCATCGCGTGGCTCGCCCCACCGGATATCGGCGCGATCGAGGTGGGTTCACTTTCCGGACTCGTCGGTCTCCTCGGAATCAGTGGTGCGCTTGTCGCGACGGATCAGATGCAAGCGGCAGTCGGCAACGGTGAAACGTCCGCATTCGAGATGTTCGCGGTCGAGTTCGCGGTCGGCATTTTCACCACGCTGCAGTGGCAGTCCACGGGACTGCTCGTCATCGGCGTCGGATTGGTCGCCGCTGGCCTCGGAATCCGCGGCGGGTACATCGACGTTCCGACGAGGGGCGGCGAGACGGAACCTATGACGAACGCGGGAGCGGAGCCCGGACTCGAAACGGAGCCGGAATCGAGCCCCGAGCAAGCGTCGACTGTGGAAGCGAAGGCCGGGACGGAAGCGGAGGCTGGGACGAAGGCAGAGACGGAAGCGGAGACTGACCCGAAAACGGAGATGTGACTGTCGCAGTCGAGTTGCGCTGCCGTCTTAACGAACCGTCATCGATCGACCGAAGAGCGAACGCGTCCCGGCAGAAACTGTCCCGTCTCGCGATACACCCCACCGAGCAGGACGAACGCGGCGGCGAACGGTAAGACTGCACAGGCGAAATACACCGGCGCGAACCCGATCACTTCGATCAGCGGCAGCGTCACTATCGGTCCGAACCCGCCGCCCACGTCCCCGAGTACGTTGTTCGTCCCGACGGCGCGACCCATCCGATCGCCGGGCGTCAGATCAGCTAGCAACGCCATCAACGGCCCGCTCGTCCCGCCCTGTC
>CAYQWI010000014.1:2294-14140 GCA_964421165.1 uncultured Natronomonas sp. | reverse complement strand
GAGGGAATATTTAACATGATATGACACTGTGTCGGACGGTCGCAAAGAGCTTTTCCCGCGCGACTGGCTCCGCTCCGCTACCCGACCGGCAGCGTCAGCGTGACGACCACCTCACTGCCGAGATCTTTGATGAGTCGCGGCTTCCGTTACATACAGTCAGCGGAACGGTCGTCCCCTCGATGCGTACGCCGCTGCCGCGGCGAAGAAATTGTGTGAGACGAAGCTTTCTTGCTCGTCTGCTCGCCGCTCGTACAGCTCCGTGACTCTCCGCTGTACGGCGTCATCGCCCGGAGCAGCCTCAAGGGCGTAATCCGCCAAATGGCCGGCCAGTCTGGCGTCACCGGCTTCGAATAACGCTTCGGCCCGATCGAGCAAGACATCCGTTCCGCCAACGAGTGCCTCGATTTCTGATGCGAGTTCGTCTCTCGGCGATGGTTTGAGTTCGCTTGGTCGTCCGGACCACCACCCACCGTAGTACCGAATCACGTTCCGGGCGACGTACTCCGGTTCGTCGTGTTGGATCTGCAGCCACGGTTCGTCGATTTCGGGAGGATCGATCTCGTGGATGATATCGACGTGCGGAGGTGACTCGTCGTTCAGCGCCGTGATCGTTTGCTTGACGATCGAATCTAGATAGTCCGCCGTGGTGAGCAACATCCGTCGGACTTTCTCGGGATCGTCGACCACGGCTTCGCCGTGGCCTGGACACATCGTCGCGGGATCGAGCGCCGCCATCTCCCGAAGTGCTTGGGATCGCTCCCACGGGTATCGCTGAACTTTCGTGGGACTTCCGTCGTTCGGGGCGACGTTGATGAAGAAATCGCCAGTGCAGAGGACGTCTCGATCGGGACAGTACACCCACGAGTGATCGTCCGTCTCACCCCTCGCGTGGGTGATTTCGAACGTGACATCACCGACGCTGAGTGTCAACTGATCGGTGTACAGCGTCGTCGGCAGATACTCGGGATACGCGAAATCGACCTCGCCTTCCGCTCCGGGAAAGAGTTCGGCGGCCGAGCTTTCTTCGCCCGGTACCGTCTGATCCATCTGTCTTGTGTTGATCGCTTCGTTGTGCTCTTCGGTGTACTCGTATCTCGCGAACCGATCCATGATCGCCTCGTGTGCGATCACGTTCGGCGGTTCCTGATCGTCGAGCACGAACGCGTCGAGTCCGTGCGGATGATCCCAGTGGCCGTGGGTGTAAATCGCCGTATGGATCGGTGAATCAGTCCGTTCTCGCAACAGGTCGGCGAGTTCCGCCCCGGCGGAGCGAGGACCGGAATCGACCAGGACGATTCCGTCGTCCGTGTCGAACGCCGTGACGCCGCTGAAGATCGACTGAAAGTACGTCTCGGGCGCGACTTCGATCGATTCGTCGTGTGAGACGAACATGTCGTTCTCCGCCGGCGGGCTCCATTCGAGTGACATACCCCGTCACTCATCGTGAGTCGAGATAATCGTTTGGTGCGGTGTCGGAACGGTCGACAGTACGCATCGCGTTTCGTTTCGGACTGATACGGATCGGTCAGCGCCGATCCGATGCGGGCGCTGACCGATAACAGTCCGTCTCATAGGGATTATCGTAGACGTTCATAACTTTCCTGTGAAGAACTGAGAGACAGTGCCGAGGGGCAGGCTTCGAAACCGCTGGTTGGCTGCGATAACCCCTATCAGGCGAGTCCGCTAGATCCGGTCTCGTCCAGGACGGTGTGGTCGGTCAGCCGATCGTTGACGAACTCCCAGTCGATGTCGACGCCGAGCCCCGGCCCGTCCGGGACGGTCACCACCCCGTCGTCGTCGATCTCTTCGACGTCGTCGACGAACCCCTGGTTGCTCATCCAGCTGATTTGCGGATGGAGCAACCCTCGTTCGAAGTAGTTCGAGTTCCTGATCGCGCTCATACAGTGGAGGTGTGCCGGCCCGCCGACGTGGAGTTCGATGTCGGTCCCGAACGCCTCCGCGACGTTCGCGATCTTCATCACGCCGGTGATCCCGCCGTCGAGGTGTGCGTCCCCGCGGACGAAATCGAGCGCCTCGGCGCTCAGGTGATCGACCGCGCCGAACGAGCCGCTCCGGACGTGTTCCATCCCCAAGACCGGCGTTTCGATCTCCCGGACGAGCCGGGTCGCCATCTTCATGCTGTCGCCGGTGTCCGACATCGGATCCTCGTACCAGTAGTAGTCGAGCTCGTCGAGCACCCGACCGACTCGGAGCGTATCCGCGTACGTTGTGTACTCGCTGGCCGGGTCGAGCATGAGGTCCATCTCATCACCGACGGCCTCGGCGACGGCGCGACACACCTCGATGTCGCGGTCCGGATCGCCGAAGCCGTGAATCTTGAACGCGGGGAACCCCTCTTCGAGACACTGACTGGCGAAGTCGGCGTACGCCCGCGGCGAACTCAACCCGTCTTCGGCCCGGTCGCCGGTGTACGTCGACGCGTACGCCGGGACGCGGTCTCGATACCCGCCCAAAAGCGACGCGACGCTCTCGTCGTAGTACTTCCCCGCGAGATCCCACAGGGCGATATCCATCGCCCCGAGTCCGAGGTGATCGGTCACCCGGAACGCGCGTCGAAGCTCCTGCCAGATGCCCTCTCGCTCGATGGGGTCGCGACCGATGAGGAACTCCGGCGCGCCGGTTTTTATATGCGAGCTCATCGGGGCGGTGTACATGTAGCCCCGGTAGTGGCCTTCCAATCCGGTGTCGGTTCGGATCGTCAGGACGAACCCCGGCGGTTCGTACGTCTCTCCGGGGTCGTAGACCTGATGGGCTCGATGCGTGCTAACGTCCTCTAAGTGGTATGTGAACTCGTGGATCTCGACTTCGCTGATCTCCATGCCCTACCGTCTATGAGCGCTTCAAATAATCTTTTGTTGATCTTTTGATATTATGCCGACTCGGTTCGGCCCCCGATCTTTATCCGCGATAAAAAGTCGCGGCGACGTCTTCGAACACCTGCCAGACCTGCCGGATGACGATCTGGAGGTCGAACCAAAACGACTGCCGACGGATGTACTCGATGTCGTAGCGGAGTTTCGCCTCCGGGTCCGTACTGGAGACGCCGTTGATCTGCGCCAATCCGGTCAATCCCGGTTTGACGAACCATCGCTTTCGCCAGTCGTCGGCGACGGCTTCGAGTTCGATCTCCTCGTCGATCCAGACGGCTCTCGGTCCGACGACGCTCATGTCGCCTTTCAGGATCGACCACAGTTGAGGGATCTCATCGAGGTGGGTCCGTCGGAGTACGCCGCCGACTCTCGTGATGTGGGGGTTCTCCTCGTCGTCGACGGGTGCCGCGTCCTCGCTATCTTCGACCATGCTCCGGAACTTATAGATCTGGAACGTGTCGCCGAACGTCGCCGTCCGCTCTTGGCCGTATAAGGTCGATCCCCCGTCGTCGAGTTTGATCGCGGCCGCGATGCCGACGACGAGCGGCAACGTCACGAGCAGTCCGACGCCAGCGAACACCACGTCGAACGCCCGTTTCGCCATGTGATCGAACGTGTCCCACGGCTCTAACTCGACATCGAGCAGCGTTTCGCTGCCGAATCCGCTCGTCAACACGCTGTCGGCGTGTCGTCTGTGGACCTTCGTCGTCACACCGTGGTCATAACAGGTGTCCAACGCGCCGAAAAACTCCGCTCTGTCCGGCGTTTTGAACGCCAAAAGCGCCGTGTCGACGTCGTACTCGACGAGGACTTCGTCGAGTCGGGAGAGTCCACCGAGATTGTCGATGTGGGGCAATCGCCCCCCGTCGGCGACGATCGGGTCGCTGATCGTTTCCTCGATTGCCCACGTCGGCGGTGCGACGTAGCCGATCACCGGGAAGTCGCTGGCGTCCAACACCGCTTCGATCGCGTCGGGATCGTCGCCGACGACGACGGCCCGTCTCGGATCGTCGTTCGGGGAGTGTCGGATCAACAGAAACCACGCCGGAACCGCGACGAACAGGAGCCCGATCGCCATTACGAGCGTCGCGCGCGGTAGCCGATACGAGTAGTTGAAGAATCCGAGTGTAGCGAGGGCGCTGCCCGAGACGAGGATCCGCTTGTGCGCCAACTCGACGATGTCGAGTATCCGCCTCGGGCGCGGTTTATAAAGTGGGATGAGGCAACCGATGACTGCGGCCGCCGTCAGCACCATCGCGAAGTAGAGCTCCCGCCCCGAGAGAACGATCGGATCGAGCCGCCAAAACAGCGGGACGTAGGTCGTAAAGAGCTTCTGCGCCGTCGGCAAGTTGGCGACGAAGACGGCGAGTACCGCCAGTGCACCGACGCCGCTGATCGAGCCCACCCGATACCGCCACCCGGTCTGCATCGTTTCGATCAGCGTGCTACTCCGAAATAAACGCTACGTTGGAGTCGCCCGTTTCGAAAGCGGTGCCAATGACACGTTCTATCCGTTTTCGATCCTGATCGAGACGTTCTATCCGTTTTCGATCCTGATCGAGACGTTCTATCCGTTTTCGCTCCCGATCCGGTTACCGACCCAACTCGGCGAGCAACCGGCTCAGGTGGACGCGGTCGGTCGTCCCTTCGGACATCTCGAAGTCGATCTCCCCGGCGGTGGCGTGGACCTGTGCGAGTTGTTCGCCGCTGTATCTGCTCCGCGCGGCGGCGAGCAGTTCTCTGAGAATCTCTCCCCCCTCGTGTCCGTCGTCGTAGATGAGTTCGTCGAGCCCCCGACGGGCGTCTTCGAACGCGCCATCGTCGGCGTCGGCGAGGATCTCCTCTAGCTCCTCGCGCATCCCGATCCCGCCCAGCGCGTCGTAGGCTGCTCCCATCGTCACTGCTCCTTCCTCCTCTGCAGTGGTCTGAGCGCCGAGGATCGCCTTCCGGAGGTTCCCGTCGCCGTAGCCGGCGACGTACTCCAGTCCGTCGGTGTCGTACTCGACCCCTTCCGCCGAGACGATCCGTTCTAACACCGTAACAGTCTCTTCGTGTGTCGGAGCCCGCATCGGGATCGGGAAGCATCGCGATTCGATTGGCGCGATGAGCTTGGAGGGCTGTCGCGTCGCGATGACGAACTGCGTGGCCCGGTAATGCTGTTCCATCACCCGACGCAGGGCCTGCTGGAAGTCCTCTCTGATCGCCTCGGCGTTGTCCAGCAGGATCGTCCGAAAGTCGCCGGAGACCGGCTGGTAGGAGGCTTGTTCTTTCAAGACATGACTTATCATATCCCGTTTCGAGAGCGCCGAGCGTCCCTGCAGAAACCCCGCGAACCGTTCGTCGTTTCTGATCTCCTTTTTCGTTCGATCGAAGAAGTCGGCGACGTTGATGACGACGAAGTCGTTCTCCGGGTCGTCGTGTGTCTCCCGGGCGAGCGCCCGGACGGCGGCCGTCTTTCCGACCCCGCGAGGACCGAACACGACGAGGTTCATCGGCTCGGAGACGACGCGGCCGAGATGGTCTCTGACCTCCGGCTGCGGGAGCTCCGAGCGGTCCGGCGCGTGTTCGTCCGTCCAAAGCGGCGCGTCCATACGGGTATCCAAGCTACCCTCCGGCAAAAGCCCTCCTTTCGCGCCCGGTTACAGTCGGTCGACGACTGCCCTCGCGAGCGCGTCGAACTCGGCGACGTCGGGGACGACATCGACTTCGATCCCGTTCTCTTCGGCGGTTTCCCGGGTCGGTTCGCCGATCGCGCCGACGACGGCCTCGTTCAACCCTTCTATCGCGTCCGCTCTGACGCCGCGATCGTCGGCGGCAGCGATGAAATGCTCGACAGTAAGCGACGAGGTGAAACACGCGCCTTCGAGTTCGTCGTTCGCCGCGACAGTCGTTGACTCGCCCGCCTCGTTCGGTCGAACCAGTCGATACAACACCGTCTCGTGAACGTACGCTCCCAGCGCGTTCAGTCCGTCGGTGAGCACCGGGGAACCGTGATCCGACCTCGCGACCTCGATTCGAGAACCGGGAGCGTCTCCTTCGAGCTCGTCGACGAGCCCGGCCGAGGAAAACTCCGACGGCAGCCGATCGACGGCGTACCCCACTGCTTCGAGTGCGTCGGCCGTGGGCGTCCCGATCGCGACGAGTTCGCCGACCGGTTCCCATCCTGCTTCGGCGACGAGTTCGGCCCCCGTCTTGCTGGTCAATACGGTGTAGTCGGCGTCCGAACGCGGTGTCGATCCCGTCGGCTCGACGGCCAACATCGGATCCGAAAGCGGGTCGACACCGAGCGCTTCGAGAAGTGTTGTCGCCCTCTCGGCGCGCTCGTCGTCGGGACGGAAGAACGCGACTCGGCTCATCGTCTCACCTCGTCTGTGCGCATTTCATATATCAGTATGTGGTTCATTACTTCTCCTCCTCCGTATCCGTACCGTTACGCAAAAACGTCACGACACGCTCTCTCGTACCGGCCACGTCGCCAATAACTGTAATTGCCGGTGGCTCGATGCTCTCTTCGTCGCGTACGTCGACAATCGTCTCAAGCGTACCGAGCGCTACTCGCTGTTCCGGCCACGTGGCCCGTTCGATCAACGCGACGGGCGTCTCAGCCGCCATTCCTGCCGCCAGTAGCTCGTCGACGTACATCGGTAACTTTCCGACGCCCATCAACACCACGATCGTCCCGCCCGTCTCAGCCAGTGCCGCCCAATCGATCGCCGATTCGGGTTTCGTCGGGTCTTCGTGACCTGTCACGAACGAAACTGACGAGGCGTGATCCCTATGCGTAACCGGAATCCCTGCGACGCCGGGGCCGGCGATCGCGCTCGTGACTCCCGGGACGTACTCGAACGGAATTCCGTGTTCGGCTAGGTGTTCCGCCTCCTCGCCACCGCGACCGAAGACGAACGAATCACCACCTTTGAGCCTGACCACGGTCTTCCCCTCCGTCGCTAACTCGACGAGACGGCGGTTCGTGTACTCTTGGGGCGTCCACTCCCCGCCAGCGCGCTTGCCGACATCCTCGCGCTTCGTTTCGGGTATCGTTCCGAGAATCTCCGGTCCCGGAAGCTTGTCGTGAAGAACGATATCCGCTTCGTCGATGAGCCGTCTCGCTTTCACCGTCAACAGCTCCGGATCGCCCGGCCCACTGCCGACGAGATACACTGTCCCGGTCATTTACTCCTCTCTCCTTGCCCGCTCTATGAGCTCCGTTGCCCCCTTCGCTGCGAGATCTTCCGCAAACTTCTCTGCGGCCTCCGGATGGCTCTCGACGGGAATCTCTCGTGTCGCTTCGATCTCCTCCGTTCCGTCCTGAGAGAGGACTCGAACTCGCGTCAGAATATACTCTCCCTGCAAAATCGCGTAGATCCCGATCGGGGCGACACAGCCGCCGCCGAGCGTTCCCAGAACGGTTCGCTCGACCGTCGTTTCGATTCGGGTTCGCGGATGGTCGAGTATGTTGTGAAGCGTTTCGGCCGTCTCGCCGTCGCGGGCTGTTATCGCCAATGCCCCCTGTCCGGGCGCCGAAACGAACGACCTCGATAGCCGGTTCGACTCGACGGCGTCGAGAAGCCCGATTCGATCCAAACCGGCCTCGGCGAGTACGATCCCGTCGTAGTCCGTTTCGACGTCCGTTCCGAGCGCTTGCCGTTCCAGTTCGGAGAGCGAGTCGAACCACTCTTCGGGCGTCCGTTGGTAGGTCTCATCGTCCGAATCCTCCGCAGCTTCGAGCCGCGACTCGTGCTCTCGCTGCATCTCCGGTGCGAGCAGTTTCTGGACCCGCGTATCGACGTTTCCTCTCAGCGGTTGGACATCGAGGTCCGGACGAGTGGCGAGCAACTGTGCTTTCCGCCGGAGGCTGGACGTTCCGACGGTGGCTCCCTCCGGGAGCGCTTCGAGCTTCGTTCCATCCGGCGTCACGAGAACATCTTTCGCCGAGGCGCGCTCCGGTACGCCCGCGACGACGAGGTCGCTCGGGAACTCCGTCGGCATGTCCTTCATCGAGTGGACTGCAGCATCGGCTTCGCCGTCTAGTACCTTCTCGTCGAGGCTTCTGACGAACGCGCCTGTCTTCCCGAGTCGGTGGATCAGCTCGTCCCGAACGGCGTCTCCTACCGTCTCAACCTCGACGAGCTCGACCTCCTGACGACGGTTTTCGAGCGTTTCGGCGACCTGTTGGGCCTGCCGCAACGCGAGGTCCGAACCCCTGGTGGCCAGCCGGATCGTCTCTGTCATACACTCGTCTCGGTCACGGCGGTTGAAACGCCCTTCGGCTTTCGCGGGCGGTGACGCCGGGCCGTCCAGATGAAATAAACTATATAATGGTATATAAAATTCGAACGTTCGTCGAAATAGGACATTCAGCAACGGAGTAATCTGTGTCGGATGCGTAGCTACCTCATGGTCGATACCGATCCGGTATCTCTGGACGAACGCGAACGCGACGAGTTCCTCGAATCCGGAAATACCGGCGTACTCAGCCTCTCAGTGCCGGACGACGCACCACACTCCATCCCCGTCTCGTACGGATACGACTCCGTCGATGAGGTATTTTACTTCCGACTGGCAGTTGGTCCGGATACCAAAAAGGGATCACTCGACGGGCGTCCGGTTTCGTTCGTCGTGTACGGACGCCATGCCGACGTGTGGAAAAGTGTCGTCGCGAGCGGCGCGCTTCGAGAAACGACCGCAGACGACGTCGCACTGCAGTCACTGGAGGGGCTCGAACGCGTACATATCCCTCTCGTCGATATCTTCGGAGAGCCGGTCGAGAACGTCTCGTTCGAATTCTACCGTCTCGATCCGGAGCAGATCACCGGCCGTGTCGAGGAAACGATTCCCGAGTGAAACTGCAAATACTGCTTCGTACCGGTCGGTGATCGCTCACCCCGGTCGCAGCGATCGCTGCGGACTACAACGGTTCCGTATCAGGCCTCAAGTTCGCCGCGGTCGCGGATCAAGTCTTCGAGATCTTCGGGATCGTCTATTCGCTCGAACTCCTCCCGTTCGATGAGCGCCGTCCCCTCGACGGCGTCTTGGCCCGCGCGGTCGACGACGTAAACCGATCGGGTTCGAGTCACCTGACCGACAGACGACATGATCCGCGCACGCTTTTCGGCCGTCCGGTTGAACTCGGAGTGGCCGGTGAGCATCTTCCGTTCGCGCGACTCGTCTTCGCTGACGGCTTTGAACGGTGCTCGCGTTGTCGGATGGACTTCGAATCCAACCCGGGTGAGAACGGTGACGATCTGTGCGTCGTCCGGATCGGCTTCGAGTTCCTCGGGATCCGTTGCCGCGTCGTGTACGTCCTCAGCACCGTCCAGTACGTCGACGGGACTCGCGAGCGGTCTGTTGAAGATGTCCTCGAGTTCGGCTGCGACCTCGACACTCGCGTTCATCCCGTCTTCGTACTTCGAGACCGTTCGCCGGGAGACGCCGAGTTCGCTCGCCAGCTTCCCGAGCGACATATCCTGTTCCGAGCGGATGTCCGACAGCAGGTCGCCATCTATGTTGACGTACAGCCCGCCCGGAGCCGCATAGATCAGCGGCGGTACTTCCTCGATGAACAGGTCCATAACGGTGTCCGGCGAGAGAACCGGGACGCCGTGTCTGAAGTAGACGACTCCCGGATTCAGTTCTTCGTCTCGCGTTCGGAGGCCGATAACGAGCGGCGTCGCGTCGAGATACTCGCCAAGTCGGCGCATTTCGGTGCCGGTGTACCCATCGAACGCATCGATGTTCGAGAGAACCTTTAAAAGCAGCACGTCCTCGCCGCGGCGTGCCGCGATATCGAAGCTCTTCGGTCGAATCGCACACCGGTCACTCACCGTAAAGCCAGCGTCTTCGAGCATCGCGGTGATATTACCGACCAGTGCGGATCGGGACATAGAGATAGGTAAGTGTTTTCCTACATAAATGTGTTTCCCCGTAACCAGCCGATATCGGGCGATCTCCCAGTGAGAACCGAAACTCCGTTAGCCGTTCGATCCGTACCGAATGTAGTGACTGTCATCGGTTTAGACGACACTGATTCGCGAGAACGTGGCATGTGTACGACGTACGTCGCTGATACTGTCGCTCGACGACTGGTGGCTCGTGGCGCGTCAACCGACCGAATCCTTCTTATCCGTTGTAATCCGGCGGTCGAACACAAAACGCGGGGAAACGCCGCACTAGCGATCCACACTGACGCTTCCGTTCGGGCGGCATTTGAAACGGCTTTCGACGTGATCGATACCGACGCGATAACGACCGACGATCGAACGAACCCGGGTCTTATCGTCGCACCGACGAATCCTGGAGCGATCCCCGACGATGTTGCCACCTTTTCGCGCGACGCCATCCGAGACCATCACGCGATCGAGGACGCGAAGGCTCTCATCGACGAAGTCGGCTATCGAACCCATGGCTGGAAAAACGGTCGCGGACTTATCGGCGCGCTCGCGGCGGTCGGAGCGTGGCGAGCGCTCGATGACTGGACCTACGAGCATATCGCCTATCGGGAACCAGGCCAGTGGGGAACGGATCGAACAGTCGATCACGATAGCGTGTTCGACGCCGCTGATACGTACTATCCGGACGTGTGGGACACCGTCGATCGCGGTACCGGGGAGGCTGTCAGCGTTCCGCGGACGCCGGGTCCAGTTCTCTACGGGATCAGGGGCGATGATCCGGATGCCTGCCGGGCTGTCGCCGAACGTATCGATAGTGAGCCGGTCGATCGGATGAGGACGTTCCGTACGAACCAGGGTACTGACGGGCATCTCCGAGAGGGTGTCGTTCGAGACACTCGAGATGGCTACGCCTACCGTCTCGATGGAGTCGTCGTTTCCCGACCGGAAACCCGCCGCGGGGGCCACGTCTTTTTTGAGCTCGAAGATGGGGGGGATTCGATCGAGTGCGTCGCCTTCGAGCCGACGAAACGGTTTCGGGATCGGATCCGCAGTCTACGTCCAGAGGATCGTCTCACCGTCTGCGGCGAAATTTCTGACGGGACGATGAAACTCGAGAAGTTCGCCGTCCGGGAACTTCGCACGACAGAGCGATCGACGCCCGCGTGTCCGGAATGCGATCGAACGATGAAATCCGCCGGTCGCGGGCAGGGATACCGCTGCCGGGACTGTGGGACGACGTCGAGCGGAAAAATCGAACGACCGATCGACCGTGAACTCGATCCCGGCTGGTACGAAGTCCCACCACGGGCGCGACGGCACATCTCGAAGCCGCTCGTCAGAGGTGGTTTCGACGCGCCGACGCACCCGGAACGGTGAGCCGTGAGCTATCCCTTTAACCCGCTCCCCGATAGCGGGACGACGACATCGTCGTCGGGAGCGATGATACCGCGGGCTCGGTACGCGGCGAGCGCGGCCGGGGCGATAGCACAGGTTGGCTCGGTGTAGAATCCGGCTTGGTGTAGTCGGTCGAGCGCCGACGTGACAGCGCTTTCGGGGAGTGCGATCGCGTCACCGTCGCTTTCCGCGATCGCATCGAGGATCGCGTCCCGTTGGACCGGCTCTGTAATCTGGATCCCGTCGGCGATGTCGTTGACGTCCGCCGCGGAATCGTCGTCGTGAAGTGCATCAGCGATCGGGGCGTAACCGGACGCCTGTGCGCCGAGAAGCTTCGGGAGCCGATCGATCCAGCCGGCGTCGAGTAACGTCTTGAAGCCGAAATAAGCGCCGAGGAACATCGTTCCGTGACCAAGCGGCATCACGACGGCGTCGGGAACCGCCCACTTGCGCTGGTGGGCGATCTCGTAGGCCATCGTGGCCGTCCCGGCGAAGAAGGCGGGGTTCCACGCGTGGCTCGCATACCATCCTGCTTCGGTTTCGACAGCGTCGAGACAGGCCGCAGTCACGTCTTCGCGACTTCCTTCGACTCGGACGACATCTGCACCGGCACGACGGATCGCACGAAGTTTCGATTCCTTGACACTGGCGGGGACGTAGATCGTCGCTG
>CAYQWI010000014.1:0-2284 GCA_964421165.1 uncultured Natronomonas sp. | reverse complement strand
GCCCGCGACAGCGTTGTCGTCGCTCCGCGGTCCTTGAACGAGCCGGTCGGGAAGACGTACTCCAGCTTGAACGACGCATTCCACTGCGGCGCGTCGACGAGCGGCGTGTAGCCCTCGCCGAGAGAGACGCGTCGTTCGATCGGTAGAAACTTCGAGAAAGCCCACAGTCCCTCGCGGGGATCGATGTCAGCGTCAGTTGGGTTCGAGACCGACGGAAGCGGTTGTTCGGCGAACCGCAACGGTGACTCACAGCGGCAGCGCCACCGGTCTTCGTAACGCTGGCCACACTCGGGACACTGGAGATCCATATCGGGTGCTACACCGCGAGCAGCCTGTGCGTTTCGGTGGGCGAACAGGTGGGATTCCGATGCCGGCGACGATACCCCACACTCCGGCCTCGGTCGACCGCCGGCCGTTGGCTACGTCACAGACAGGGATGGTCGCGTTCTCGAATATAAACCTCCGCCGCCGATATGCGATCAGTATTGATCGATATCCGTTCCGACGGAGCAGACGTACTCGCCGGTTGCGACCTGCGGAAGCCGCCGGTGACGCCAGAATACCCCGTCCGAATTGGCGGTGATTTGGGCTTTGACGGCGCCGAACGGATCGGTAATCTCGAAGAGTGTGTCGCCGCGGTGAATCTCGTCACCGAGATCCGCCTCGAAGCTCACGAGTCCGCCCGCGGGTGAGCCGTACTGCTCGAAGTTACTCGCGCGGGTCTGCGGCGTGGTGGTAATCTCCCCATCGAGAAAGCCGTAGTGATACAGTACGTTGAACACGCCTTTTACCCCCTTCTCGATGGACCGTTCGTCCCACCCGACCGCACCGCCGAGTTCGGGATCGATCGTCGGAATCCCTTCGTCCGGTGCGGCACGCGCGAGCTGTCCGTTCGGGCCTTTGATATCGAGAATGTGCCCACAGCCGAACACCTTCGCCAATTTTAGACACTCCTTGTGTAGCCGGTGACGGCTCCCACATCTGACACGCGTCTCGTTTATCATACAGGAGGTCGACCCCTGGTGAAGATCGAGGATGAGGTCCGCGCGCGTCGCGGCGTCGAACGTCGCAGCAGCGATGCGTTCGGACGCCGTTCCGGAACTGTTTCCGGGATAGGCACGGTTGAGCTTCGTATCGTCGATCGGGTTTCGGTGTTCGGCGGTCAAGAACCCGTAGTAGTTCGCGATTCCGACAATAAGCAGTTCCCCGGATATCTTCTCGGGATCAAGCTGTGGAACCACCCGACGGATGACGCCTAATCCGTTGAGCTCGTCGCCGTCGGAGACCGCTTGGACGTACATAGTCTTGCCGTCTCGGCGACCGTTGATCACCGCCACTGGAAGCCCGACTTCTGAACCATCACGTGCTTCGCCGACCGGGAGCCGTCCCGTATCTATTTCGCCGGGGGACGCGCTCGCGGTGCCGAGGGTCGTCATTACCTCTACTCGGTTCGTGACCGGTATTAGGTTCTACGATGCAGGGCGCTCGTTCCGCTTTTGAGATCGGTCTCTGACCTCCGGGAGCCGCTCACGGAAACGGTAACCCTTTTCTCCCGTGCATAGGAACCGATAACACATGTCCGAGGAACTCAAAAAGGGGCTAGAGGGCGTCCTTGTCGCCGAGTCATCGTTGAGTTATATCGACGGTGACGCCGGGGAGTTGGGGTATCGCGGCTACACGATCGACGATCTCGCGCGGAACGCGAGCTACGAGGAAGTCGTCTACATGCTGTGGCACGGCGAGCTCCCGACCGCTGATGAACTCTCCGAGTTCCGAGCCTCGATGGCCGAAGAGCGTCACCTCGACGACGCCGTTTTTCGGCTCGTTCGCGATCTGGCTGAAGCCGACGAGGAACCGATGGCGGCGCTTCGAACGATCGTTTCCGATCTCTCCGCGTACGACCCCGACGCGGACGCCGATCCGACGGACCGGGACGCGAATCTTCGGAAAGGGCGGCGAATCACTGCCAAAGTTCCGACTGCGCTTGCAGCCTTCAAGCGCGTCAGAAACGGGAACGATCCCGTCCACCCCCGCGAAGATCTCGATCACGCGAGCAACTTCCTGTACATGCTCAACGACGAAGTCCCCGACGACGTGCTCGCCGAGACGTTCGATATGGCGCTCGTTCTGCACGCAGATCACGGGTTGAACGCCTCGACGTTTTCGGCGACGGTCACTTCCTCGACGCTCGCGGATCTCCACGCGGCGGTCACCACCGCCGTTGGAACCCTTTCCGGAAGTCTCCACGGAGGCGCAAATCAGGACGTGATGGAGGCGCTTCTCG
>CAYQWI010000013.1:9053-14284 GCA_964421165.1 uncultured Natronomonas sp. | reverse complement strand
GGTCGACACCCGATCGCTCGCCGCACTCCGGATCGCGTTGGGGACGATCGTCGTCGTCGATCTCTGGCACCGGGCGAGGAGTCTCGAGATGTTTTATACTGAAGGCGGCGTCTATCCGCTCTCGATCCACAAGGCCGCCTACGGCCAGCACGGGGTCTTCTCGATATATTCGATTACCGATGCGCTGTGGTTTCAGAGCGCCCTGTTCGTGATCGCGGGACTGTTCGCGCTCGCCTTCGTCGCCGGATATCGAACCCGGCTCGTCGGCGCGATATCTCTGGTCCTCTTGGTATCGCTGCATATCCGGAATCCAGCCGTCCTCAACGGCGGTGATCGCCTGCTCCGTGTTCTGCTCTTCGTGGCGCTCTTGACGCCGCTCGGAGAACGCTGGTCGATCGATTCGCTTCGCCGTGGGTCGGCCCGCCGAAGCGTCGTCAGCGTCGGCACCGCTGCGCTTCTCGCCCAACCGCTCGTCGTCTTTACCGTGAACGCGGTCGAAAAGCGGCGCGGCGAGCACTGGTACACCGGCGAGGCGCTCGAACTCGCGCTGTACGACGGCACGATGGCGACTCCCCTCGGAGCCGCGCTCCTCGAGTTCCCGACGCTTCTGACGTGGCTCACCTACGGCTGGATAGCGCTTTTGGCCGGTGCGATACCGCTGTTGTTGATCACGACGGGACGGGCGCGAGCGCTGGCAGCGACCGCTTACGTGCTCGCGTTCGTCGGGATGGGGCTGACACTCTCCGTCGGACTCTTTCCGCTCGTGCTAGCAGCGTCTGTAGTACCGTTTTTTACGGAGCCGTTCTGGAACTGGTCGGTCCGACGCGTTCCCGGACGGATCTCAGAGCGGATTTCGGCGATGACTGCTCCGCGAGTGCTGGAGTCGGAACGGGTCGAACGGCGAATGTATAACCGGCTAAAGACGCGTGGCTACGTGCCGCCGGTCGCTCGAATAGCGTCCTTTCGGCGGGTGACCTGGACGATCGTTGCGACGGTGGTACTCCTCTGGATACTCGTCTTCGCCGCAGTCGATGCCACCGGGAGCGAACCGCCAGCACCGTTGGACTCCGACCATCTCGATCAGCAGGACTGGGGACTGTACGCGCCCGATCCCGCATCGTCGACTCACTGGCACGTCGTCGAAGCGGAACTCGAAGATGGCTCGACGGTCGACGCACGGCGAGGCGGCCCCGTGAGATACGATCGACCACCGAATGCCGATACGGCGTACGAGAGTTTCCGCCACCGGAGTTTCCTTCAGACCGTCTCTGCGTCCGAAAACAGGAACGGTCCGATCACGGATCACTACGCCGACTGGGCCTGCGAGCGTGCTTCCGAGATATCCGATGCCGACGCCGAAAGAGTCACGGTCTATCGACGCCACCAACCGAAGCCGGTCGACGGGGGATCCCATCCCCCGGAAACCGCGGTGATCGCCGAACGAAGCTGTCGATAAATACATCGCCGACCCGTGGATTCTTTGTCGTGCTCCGACCAAAGGACCGTATGTCGATCGATATAGACGTGCTCGTCCTGCCCGCGTTCGACGATTTAGCAGGGTTACCGGGGGAAGCAGCCCCGTGGCGGGAGGCGTACGACCTCGAACGGACGATCCGGATAGAGGGCGTTTCGAACCCGCTTCGCTACACCGAAGACGGGCTCGCTGTCGTTCCGACCGGCGTCGGAAAGATGGCGGCCGCGACGACGACAACTGCGCTGCTCACGAGCGACGAACTCGAACTCGATGACGCGCTCGTCCTCTCGGTCGGCGCGGCGGGTGGACCGCCCGGGTTGCCGATCGGAACGGTCGTCGTCGCGGACAGCATCGTCGACTGGGACGACAAATGTCGACTCGATCCGACCGACGACGGACGGTTTCCACTCCGTCCGAACCCCTACACCGAAGGACAGGGCGCGTTCGAACTCGATTCCGAGTTGGTCGAAACGGCCCGATCGCTGGGGCGCGATGTCGAACTCGCGAGCAGGGGCGGCGAACCCGACAGCGAGGACACGACCGCCGAGCCGGAAGTGCTCGGCGGGACGAATCTCTGTGGCGACGAATTCTGGCACGGGAAGGTACTCGCCGAACAGGCCTCTTGGCTCGTCGAAGAACACGGGATGGAACCGTATCGCGCGACTGAGATGGAGGATTCGGGGACGGCGGCCGCACTGGAACGGTTCGGGCGACTCGACCGATACCTCTCGATCCGTGGAATCACGAATTACGATCGGCCGACCGGGGATGAATCACCGGACGAATACCTGTTCGATCAACCGTTCGAATCCGGGTTCGGCGTGGGGATCGAGAACGCCGTCGCGGTCGCTCGGGCGGTCGCCGACGAAGAACTACGGTAAGTTCAGCGAATCCCGCGGTACGTCGGGAGGATCGGTACTAACAGTACAGTTCCCGATTCAACCCCGCCCACGGTGGGGCGGGGAATCCGCCTTGATCGTTGTTCGAATCGAAGTGATAGAAGCCAAAACGCGAAAGTGGACCGTACTTTTTCGACGGATACGTCGGCTCGTTTATAACAATAGGTACGAACAGCGTGTTGATTATCGTAATGGCAAACCAGAGCCAGCAGTCTCAGACAGGTCACGGTTCATACAGGCGCGATCTCATGAAAATCGTCGGTGCCGGAGCGGCTGTGAGCGCGTTCGGTGGAGTCGCAACGGCGGACGAACACGGTGAGATCGACCCCGATGATGAAGAGGGCGAGTACACGGAGGGAGAAGACGTAGAGCTACCCGAAGGAAACTCGGTTCACGTCGTACGGACCCTCATCAGGGAATCGACGAACCCCGAACGCCCGGCGGATTTCTTTTATCAGCCGACCGGGCTTCACATCGAACCGGGAGACGTGGTACGATTCGTCTTCGAGACACCGGACCATACGATAACGTCGTATCATCCGGCGTTCGGAATGCAGCGTCGGATCCCGACGGGTGTTCAGCCCATCTCCTCCCCGATACTGGGATGGGATCCGAGTTCGCTCCCGGACGACGCCGTCATGCCCCCAGCAGAGAGCGGTGAGGGAGCCGAGAACGAAAACGGTCTCCAACCGAGTACATGGCTGTACTCGTTCGACACGCCCGGCGTCTACGATTTGGAGTGTGCACCACACGAAGTGTTCGGGATGGCGATGCGGATCGTGGTCGGAGACGAAACGGAGACGGCCTTCGAAACGTCGAATCCGAGCGAACTGCCGCCACCTCGGATCGGTCCGGTCGGTCTGTCCCGACAAGTGCTGACAGATCCAAACCTGGAACCGGAGGGTATCGTAGAAGAGGGTACTGTCGAATGGATGGATCTCGAAACGAATCAAACGCCCGAGAACGGGGACGAGGAGAACGGAGCGGAAGGCGAAAACGAGAGCGGGGCCGGGGACGGAAACGAAAATTGAAGACGGGCAGGTAGAAGAGTAGTCCCCGGTTTTATTCGTCCGAAAGCGGTTCGAAGATCGCTATCGGTAGTCCGTACTCCCAGCGCGCCATCCGACGCGAAGTCGATCCGGAAAATCCGTGCAGATACCGAATGATTTTCACGACCGACACGAGGAGATCCGATAGACAGACTGATGACGGATACGTCGGCGAGCGGACGAACGGGGAGCCGTCGGAAATACCGGATGCTCGGGCTGCTCGCGGTCGCCGAGCTGTTGGCGATGACGCTTTGGTTCAGCGCTTCGGCGGTCGGGCCCGAACTCGCCGCCGCCTGGGATCTCTCGCCGGCCGAAACGGCGTGGCTCACCAACGCGGTACAACTCGGATTCGTCGTCGGTGCGTTACTTTCGGCCGTGTTCACTATCTCGGACGTGATCAAACCGCGCTATCTGTTCGCGGGATCGGCCATCGTCGGTGCGGCAGCGACCGTCGTCCTCGCGACGAGCGTCAGTTCGTTCCTGCCGGCGGTTATCCTGCGATTCGTGACCGGGATGGCGCTTGCGGGGGTGTACCCACCGGGGATGAAGATCATGGCGGGGTGGTTCCGAGCCGGACGCGGCTTCGCGATCGGTGTACTGGTCGGTGCGCTGACAGTGGGCTCAGCGATGCCGCATCTTCTTCGGGTGATCGGCGGCGTCGGCAGACCGATGCCGGTGTTGCTCGGCGCTGCTGGGCTCGCAGTGGTCGGTGGCGTTCTCGTTTTGTTCGTCGAGTCCGGGCCCTACCAGGCGCCGGCCGCGCCGTTCGATCCCGGAGCTGTCCGTCGAATTGTCGGCGAACGCGGGACGTTCCTCGCCAATATGGGCTATTTCGGCCACATGTGGGAGCTGTATGCGGTCTGGGCGTGGATTCCGGTATACCTCACACACAGTTTCGCAGCAAGCGGCGGCCAGAGCGAATCGTTCGCCGCGCTCGTGGCGTTCGGAACGATCGCGATCGGCGGTGCCGGGGCGATCATCGCGGGAATCAGCGCCGATCGGATCGGTCGGACGACGGTAACGAGCGCGAGTATGATCGTCAGCGGCGGTGCCTGTGTAGCTGCGGGGTTCGTCTTCGGCGCTTCGCCGATCGTGGTCGTTCCGTTCGTTCTCGTGTGGGGATTCGTCATCGTCGCCGACTCAGCGCAGTTTTCGACGGCCGTCTCGGAGCTCGCCGACGATTCCTACGTCGGCAGCGCGCTGACGTTTCAGACGGCGATCGGGTTCCTTTTGACGCTCGGATCGATCCAGTTGACACCGATAGTTGCGGAACAAGTGGGGTGGCGGTGGGCGTTCGTTCCGCTCGCGGTCGGTCCGCTAGTCGGCACGATCGCGATGCTCACGCTGCGTCGGCTCCCGGAAGCCGACGCGCTCGCTGGCGGGCGAAAGTAAGTTTGAGCTTCTGCAGACGTTCGAGGATGTCACATTCGCGACGGAGCGGTACGATAATCGTACTACCGGGAGCGCCGAACGTATCGACGGCCGAAGGACCTCAATCGCCAAACGGGAACCGCGAGCCAACAGGTCCGATCTCGAGGTCGGGAGATCAGTCTCGACCACCGATGAAATCACAGCGGAAGGCCGAACCGGCTAGAAGTTCTCGTCCCACCGCTCATAACACGGCACGTTAAAACGGTCCGGATCGTATTCAAGCAGATCGTCCGCACACTCCGCGTCACGCCAGTCCGCGACATCAAGCGTTTGTGCACACCAGTTTGCGTTCTCGAAGTAACAGTGTGCGATATCGTTGTGGTTGTAGCTGATAACGGCCAGTATCTTCTCATCGTCTTCGGTGTCGGCAGCCTCATC
>CAYQWI010000013.1:0-8953 GCA_964421165.1 uncultured Natronomonas sp. | reverse complement strand
GTATCGGGACCAGTCGGCTCCTCCGTATCGGGACCGGTCGGTTCTTCGGTACCAGGGACCGTCGTCGTCGATTCTTCGGTGACTTCGATCGATCGACATTCGACCTCGCCTTCTGCGGTCTCAACCACAGCCGTGACCGAAAGCGGCTCCTCCCGACCGTACTTTTCGTAATTCAAGTCCTCCTCATCGACGATTATCCAGGCTTCCGAACAGTCCCGGAAATTCACGTCGAGCCGTTCCCACGCGGCAGCCGTCCCGGCGAACGCGCCGATGCCGGCAAACGCGGCACCACCGGCCCCGATCGCCGAAAGCACGCGTCGTCTATCGAATAACGGGGATCCCGAGGCATCGTTCGAATCTGTTTCATGACCGGAGTCATCTTCGGTTTCGGATGCGTTGTCTCGCATGCGAATTCGATGAATCCCCTCATAGTTTGTTATGGATCGCAGTAGGATCGGAAAGCCCGATGTACCACGGGAGCACCGTTCGAAGCGAGAGAGACGATGGCGGTAATCAATGCGAACCGTTCGCTTTCTGTGGAAGCTTCACCAGTCGGCCCATGCACGAGATCGTCCACCCGAAAACCGAAGCCCGGTGTATTTTACTCGGTACGGGGCAGGTAGTGTGTATGGGGTATCTCGAGAGATTACCGGGCGTCGACGACGGAAACACGACGCGTCGGAACGCGACGGTGTCCGCGGCGTACATACTGGCCGGCCTCGCGGCGGTCGACGTGGTCACGGACGATACGGAGAGCGACGCTCCCGAACCGCAAGAGTCGGCCGAGTTACAGACGATTTCTCGACACACCAAGTGGTTACAAAACAGCGCCAGCTTCGACGGGAGCGGTCAGACAGTTACCGACACGTTCGACGCAGTCCGCTTTACCACATTCGTCTATGAGTACGATGGGCCGAGCGGTTTCCAGATCGAACTCGTCGACGCCGAAACCGAAGAGACGGAGACGGGAGTACTCGAAGAAGATGGTCCGGTTTCGGGGGCGGTCGGGATCGGCCTTCCGAACGGACGGTACGCCCTCGATATCGACGCCGACGGCGACTGGCAGATCGAGGCCGGCGAACCGGCCGCACCGGAGGACGGCAGAAACAGGCCACCAGCGACGATAGAGGGGGATGGATCGAACGTCTTTGGGAAAGTGATCGTCAGCGACGCGGTGACAGTTCGCGGTCAGCACACGGGTGAATCCGATTTCGTCGTGAACGCATGGGACGAAGCAAACACCGAAGGGACGCCGAACGAGCGTCTCTTTGCGGAAGTTGGCGAGTTCGAAGGCGAAACGACGCTGGACAGCTCCGGACTCTATTACATCACGGTCGAAGCTGACGGCGCGTATCAAATCGAGATCGAGTGACGGGCGAGTCAACGGCCACGGGAACGAGTTCCGAGGTATCCGCCTCGGAATTTGATGAAAACCACGGAGCCCCCGGATACCGTTCCTCGGGTAATGGTTCGTATTCACACAGATCTGTGAACGATCGAGTCTCCCGAACTATCCGTTGTGCTTCGCTGCCGCCGAATTTTCGAGATTCGGGCGGAACTGCGTTCGTATCTGTGCCATTCAAGTAGGTGGGGTCAGAATTCGGACGAACGGTCGATGAAGAAACGAGCTATCGTCGCGCTGGGAATCGCTCTGTCGCTGCTCGTCCTGTTTGTCGCCGCAGTCGGGTGGGAGGAGGTGATCGAAGCGGTTCGACGGGCCTACATCCGAACCTATCTGCTAGCGTTCGTCGCGACGCTTGGCTGTCTTCTGTGCCGAAGCCTGGTGTGGCATCGGTTGCTGTCCGTTGTCGATCGGCCACGCCCGTACTGGCTCGTCAGTGGTCTGTTTCTGACCGCGATGTTCGCGAAGTACGTGACGCCGTACGGGCAAGTGACCTCCGGCGTCGGTGTCGCTGCGATCGTCAGCCGATACTACGATTCAGCCTACGAGGAGGCACTCGCCGCGGTCGTGAGCGCTGACTTTCTCAACTATCTCCCCTATTACACGTTCGGCTCGCTCGGGTTGGGATACGTACTCCTCGTGTATTCGCCGCCGATCGACGTTGGCCAGTATGCTCCGACGGTTGCCGCTTTTATCGTGGCCGTCGCTCTCTTCGTCAGCATCGTGTGGGTACGTCGGGAACTGGTTCGCGGTGCGATCTTGCGGCTTTCGGCCGGTCTACGGGTCGTCGTCGAACGCGTCGCGCCCGGAAAAGCCAGCTATCTTCGCCGCGAGAACATCACCCGGCGATTCAAAGGGTTTTATACGACGCTCGATCTCGTCTCCCAGGATCGGCGCGCGATGGGGATCGCACTCGTGTATGCACACGTCGGATGGCTCGCTTTTGCGGCGGTTCTCTACGTCTCTGCCGACGCGGTTGGAACCCCGGTTCCGTTCGGTGTCGCGATGCTTGCCGTCGCGCTCAGTAAAGTCGGGTTCATCGTTCCTACCCCGGGCGGGCTGGGAGGCGTCGAAGCCGCCCTGGCTGGCGCTTTGTTAGTACTCACCCCGATGAGCAGTGCCGTCGCGGTCGCGGTCGCACTCCTATACCGCTTTGCGACCTACTGGTTTACGATCCTCGTCGGTGGCGTCGCCTCCATCCTTCTAACAATAAAAGATCCACTCCCCCCCGAAGCGGACTGACCGCTTGTGTGAAGAAATCGCCCAGTCACAATACGTGGCGATTTATCAGATCTCCCCGAGTAGTATTCAGATGGACTGTTGTCGTCTTTTCGCGGTCATCGCCCCACCGAATCGGCGCGTACACCGACCGTATCAGTCGTCACGTCGCATCACATCGGTGTCGATCGTACGGCCGCTGAAGGGGAGCCGTGACTGAAGTTGTCTGACGACTGACCAGTCTTCGAACGCGATGGCAATCGACGGGAGCACTAACACCGCGACGGTGAGAACGGCATATCCGACCACCTCGGCGAAAAGGACGATGGGACGAAACGCTCCATCGGGGACAGAGACACCGAGCCACATCGAGATGAAGCGAAGGATTGCGATACCGGCGATGACGAGTACCCCCAAAACGAGGACTGCGGCACCGCTTCGAGTGGTCGGCCGTCCTTCGACGTAGTGCCAGCCGATCAGACCACCGATCGAGGCACCGAGCGTCAACGTCAAGAACACGCTGGAACCGAGCAGGGCCGCCGCACCGGCGATGACGACGGCGAGTGCGAACAGCGGCTTGGGTTCGAATAACTTCTCGTCGCGTGACCACACCCCGATCCCGACCAAAGCGAGGCCGAGAAGCGTCCCGACTACCACGTCCCCGAGATAGTGAACGCCGATCACAACCCGCGAAACCGCGACGATCGCGATCACGCTTCCGGCCAGTAGATAGCGTCGCCTCCGGGTTCCCCACTCCATGGTCACCGCCAAAGCGCCGTAAAATGCAGCGCTGCCCATCGCGTGTGCGCTCGGGAACGAGTAGCCGGGATAGCCCGCCGGTGTGAACGCCAGCTCCGGACGGGACAACTGTACGACGCCTTTCATTCCGGCAGACAGCGATAGTGCCGCGATTCCGACAGCGATCACGAACACTCGGTTCCGACGGCTCTCCGGAGCACCGAACCAGTAAATAGGAACCCCCAAAACGAGCAACAGTGCTCCGTCCCCGAGGTGAGTCAGCCACCCGAAAACCCATACGAACGGCCCGACGAGCTCGCGAATCAACTCGTTCATCGACGAGTCCCAAAAGACAGCGGATTCGTTCACAGCAACTCCACAAAAAGAGCCATCGGCAAAAAAGCATGTCGTCTGCCGGACAATGAACCTGCTCGCCCCCGGCCACAGAGCCGCTGTTTCTTCAAATTCGGTCAGATCGCTCCGCTCTCCCGACGGAGTTACCGGAACAATGCCGAGACGTACGTCCGCTATCAGAACGGCGTAGGCGTTGATCCATATCGTTCGGACCCTTCCGTATGCGGCCTTGGCTCTTTTGGCCAAAACCGAACGCTCGCCGAGGAGCTCGGCCCAACGACGATACGATCGTCTCCCAGCCAGTCACGGTTCCCATCCTGAGAACACACAAAATCGAGAGCGGTCTTTCGACGCCGTCCACGACATCTGCGACGGCGTGGGCGTCGCTCTCAGCTTTACGACAGCCACTCGAGCAGACCCGAGGTCTTTGTCTCGACTTCTCTCGTGATTTCGTTGATTCGGACGGCATTCGAGAACGCTAGCAGCGTCGGTGGCCACAGACCGATGAACAGTCCGTGCTCTTTGTTCCCGCGGACGTAGTACTGAAACCACGCCAACAGAACCGACGCAGCGGCGGCTATGACGATTGGGTCACGACCTGTTCGCTTCCCGACTTCCTTGGCCACTTCTTTCTCTTTTTGGTCAGGCATCACTGCTCCCTTGGACAGAGGGCTATTTTATTATACAGCGAGAACTATTTGCGAGGAATCGACCGCCAGTTTTGGAACAGGCTTACTACAAACCTGCGGCACTTTCTCGGGGCGAATCTCACTCCCGAAACGGGTAGGACATGGTTTATGTACACACATCCTCTGTCTCAAGTCGACGAAACGATGCTCAGACAAGTTTCCAAGGCTTACCAACAGTTTGACGACACGCGACCGTTCGTCCGGCCGACCTACAACCAATTCGAAGTGACGGTACTCCCGCCATACGGTGATCCCGAAGTCCACGTTCCCGGCGAGATCGGTACGTACATCGTCGCCGGTGTCTTCGCCAACGTCGTGCTCGAACAACTGGTCGAGGAATGAAAAGCTCGGGAATGCGTTCCTGTCGCTGCTATCCGGCCGAGCGAGCCGGCACGAAGGGACCTGGCCGTGCTACGCGACACTCCCGTGCGGTCAGCAAGTTTCGCTCCCGCAAGATCAGTCAGGCTGTCGTCTCGTTGTATTTGACGAATAACAGTAAAACGGATTAAACAACATAAACGACCTGACGGGACGAAAAGTCCAGCAGTTCAAAACTTGGCGACGGGAAGATGGCGACCAGAAGCCAATCACTCTCGAAGAGAACCTCGATGCTCTTTGGAATTTCGCTCATCGCCGCGGAGGGGGCGATTCGCTAGGTCTAACGCCCGAATACGCTTGAGAGAGTCACAGAGCCACTATAGTCACGTACCTATCACGAGACTCGCCGCCAGCGGTACCCGAATGCGCCAACGAGGAGCGCGAGAAGCGCAATCGCTGGACCGAATCCGGCCTGATCTTCAGGCTCGATATCGGATGTCGAGCCGTCGACAGGGTCCGTCGCAGCTGAATCTGTCTCGTCGAGGGCGATCTCCGTCGAGAACGTTTCGGTGTTCCCCGCGTAATCGGAGACGGTCACCGTCGCTTCGTAGGTCGTTCCGGGGGCGATCGTGAACGTGTGTTCGGCACGAGAGGACGTGATCTGTGTCCCGTCGGACCGAGTGACATCGACGCCGTCGAGTTGCATCGACACCGATCGAACGTCGATCCCGGATCGATCGTCGGCGTACTCGAACGCGACCGTAACCTCGTCGATATCGGATTCAATGACCGATCCGTCCTCTGGCGTCACGTCGACGAGGGTTGGCGGTTCATCGTCGGGAACGAGCGCGCCGTACGTCGAGAAGTGGGTGACTTGTGTCCTTGCGATCCCGCCGGCGTCTGTGAACTCATGGGTTGTTTCGACCGGTTCCCACACGCCGGCCCCTTCGTCGTAGTGGTGCATTTCGATCTCATCGAGCGAGACTCCATCGAGCTCGGCCTCGTCGAATGCCATCGACACCGTTGCGTGGTCTACAGTCCCCTCCTCGAGATGATGGTCGATGAACGAGTCGAGTGCGGCGGTTACGAACCCAACGCCGGTGTCGCCATCGTCAACACCGGGGTGCACACCGTTCCCCGAAAACGCCGCGAAGAGATCCTGTGAGGCGATCGCCTGATCGGCGTCCTCTGCGAGATGGAACTCGATCGCCATTCCAGCGCCGTCGAGTTCGACGATCCCGTCAGCGAGCGTGAACGCCGTGTGGACGGTCGCCGATGCTTCCTCGGTTACTTCGTTGCCGGCACGATCAGTACCGCTCGCCGTTACGACGTACTCGCCCGGCTCATCGATGGAAATCGTTCCTGTGAACTCCGTGTTCGAAGGGCCGATATCGTCCATCACGACCGGTGCGGAGGTAGTCGTTCCGTCCTCTTCGAGGAGCACAGCGGTAACCGTCGGAACGTCCGAGAGCGGCTCCGCGCTTTCGATGACGATCGTGGCGTCTTCGGCAGCCACGTCGGTCAGTGTGACCGCCATCGACGGCGCATTCCGATCGATCACGAACGTTTCACTCGACACGTCCGATCCCGCGTTCCCTGCCTCATCGACCGCGACGACGGAGAGTGCGTATCGCCCGTCGTCAGGCAGTGACGCGAACGGCACATCGGCGATCCAGCGCTCGTCGCCCGCCGGCGATGCGGCCGCGCTGACCGCGTAATTCGTCTCAAGCGACTCGACGAGAAGCGTCACCGCTGCAACATCGAGGTCGGCCGAAACGTCCGTTTCGACAGTTGCGGAGTCGCTCGCGAAGACGAGATCGTCGCCGGTCTCAAGGTCGATGTCCGCTGAATGACCGTCGACCGAAACGATCGACGGCTCGACAGTGGCTGCCCGAATCTCGAACGTTCCCGCACTTCGGTCACCGAGTTCGATCTCGTAGGTTCCGGGGTCGTTGAGTTCGAAGGAGGCGTTGAGCCCGCCGAGGTGGTACCATCCGGGGGTGAGTGTCACTTCCTGGCTTCCGAGCATCTCGGTCTGACCAGTCTCAGTGTTCGTTGCGGTCAATTCGATCTCTTGCGGTCCCTCGACGGTACCGGCTTGGCAGATGCTTCCGATGGCATACGCCGTCTCGTCAGCGACCAGATCGATTTCTGAGACAGACGCGGCGATAACCTGGATGTCCGAGACGGCCGGTTCGACCTCGACGGTACCTGCGCTTCGATCACCCAGTTCGATCTCGTAGGTCCCTGGCTCGTTGAGTTCAAAGCTGACGTTGAGCGCGCCGAGGTGATAGAATCCGGGGGTAAGTGTCACTTCTTGGCTGCCGAGCAGTTCGGTTTGACCGGTCTCAGTGTTCGTCGCCGTGAGTTCGATCTCTTCGGGCCCGTCGATCGTGCCGGCTTGATAGATACTTCCGACCGTGTACAACTCCTCGCCTTCGACGACTTCTATTTCCGAGACGGACGCGGCGATGACTTGGATATCCGTATACTGGTGTTCGACCGTCACCGAGCCGACGAACAGCCCGTCGACCGAGAGCGTCACCGTCGTTTCCTCGTCGTCACCTGAAAGGACATCCGCTCCGGGCGTCCACGTCAGTTCGGCTCCGTTTCGGGCGATACCGGCTGGAACGTCGACGGTCGTCTCGTCGACGACGTCATCGTCGACCGACAACGACAGCGTCCGATCTCCGGTGATGGTTCCGGCGTTGTACAGGTCGGCGGACACGGTCACCGTCTCACCGATGCTTACGTGCTCGCGATCGGCGCTCGCACCGTAGAGAATGACGTTCGCCTCGATCAGCTCTTCGACCGAAACCGTCGTCACGTCCGCGTCATCGTCGCTTCGGACTTCGACGTCGATCGTTTCGATTCCCTCCTCGACGTCGGCGATCCACGAGAGTGTGACTGTTTCCGTCCCTCCGCCTTCGAGAGAGACGTCGGTCGACTCGACGACCGATCCGTCGACGAGCAACTCGATCGATTGCGTGCCGTTCGCCTCGCCGGTGTTTTCGACCGCTGCGGTGAGTTCGAACGGCTCACCGGAGACGACTGGGGATGTCGTGTCGTCGATCGCCACGGTGAACAGCGCTGGATCTACTGGCGGAGGTGCTGGGGTGGACGTTCCAGACGATGATGACGACGATCCAGATGACGATCCATCGCCGTCATCCGGTTCATCGATCGCTATTGTCGTCGTATCCGATCCGCTACCGGTGTCAACCTCGATCGAGACCGTGCCGGCATCGTCCGTCGTAGTCTCCCACTGGAACGAAACTGATTGTTCCTGTTCCTCTCCAAATCCGAAAAAGAGATCCGCAGAATCGACCTGGTCACCATTCACTCGGAGTTCGACCGTGATCGGTATCGTATCCCCGAATTGAACATTGTCGATAATCGTCGCATCGACGCTTAGTGTCTCGCCCGCGGTTATCGGGGCGTTCGTGTCGGTGATCGTCACGTCGAATTGCTCTATAACGGGAGGATCAACGGTGACCGTCGTGGTCGCCGTATCCGTTTCGCCGTCGACGGTAAGTGTGTGTTCCCCGGCATCGGATGCGGTAGTCGCCCAGGTTAAATTGAACGTTTTACTCTCTTCGAAATCCAACGTCAGGCCGTCATAACTGTCGAGGACGCTTCCCGTCGAGTTTTGTAACTCGACCGTTAGGGTGCCCGAATGATACTGCTCAGTCTCAACGGTGACTGTCACGTTTATTTCCTCACCGGCCATTACCGGTTCGTTCGTCCCGTCGATAGAGACGTCGATGGCCGGCGGTTCTGTCTCAAAGACACCGAATGTGGAAAACTCTGTGATGCTCGCGCCCACTGTTTGTGCTTCGGTATCAACCGTCGAACCGTCGACTTCTGACCACCCCTTCCCATCGTGTTTCCAGAGTGTCAACCGATGTGCATTGACTTCTCCGTGTTCACCCGAGAGGTCCTCCGATCGGTACGCGACGTCGATATCGAGTGACGTTCCTTCAGCCTCGAAGTATCGGCTGATCCCACGTAGCTCATGAACTGCGGGATCGGACACGCTACGAATCGAGACTGCGTCACCTTCGAAGCTCACTGTCGTATTATCAGCGGTCGAGGCGCCGATATCAAGGTTTTCGACGATGTAATCATGGCCTCCGTCGTCTTTGAAATCCCACTCCGTGTTGTCGATCAAGACGTTATTCGAGAACGTTGTAGAACCGGAACTCGACCCCTCGAGGTCGATCCCAACTAGATT
>CAYQWI010000012.1:2430-14722 GCA_964421165.1 uncultured Natronomonas sp. | reverse complement strand
CGTCCGTCGAACGATCGTCTGACGACAGTTTCACCACGCTTCAGTCCTGCGGTTTCACTTTCACTCTGCATGCACGGGATTTATAATACCCCGAGCCATTCTTTCGGATGCACACGCTCCTTCCCTTTTGGTCTCAATTGCATCCTGAGCCACGGCGTTACTATCGGCCCGGTCGCTCGCCCGGAAGGCATACCACACGCCGTCCAGTAGACGGGTCCATGATCGAACTCGCAGACGTGACGGCGGCCGAAGAGCGCGTCGCCGAGACGGCCCGTGAGACGCCACTGGAGCACTCTCGGACCTTCTCCGAACGGACGGGAGCGAACATCCAGCTCAAACTAGAGCACCTCCAGCGAACCGGCTCGTTCAAGATCCGCGGCGCGACGAACAAGATCGCCCTCCTCGGCGAACGCGAACGCGAAGCGGGCGTCGTCGCCGCCAGCGCCGGCAACCACGCCCAGGGGGTCGCGCTCGCGGCGACGCGGGCCGGTGTCGACTCGACGATCGTCATGCCGGAGTTCGCGCCCATCTCGAAGGTCAACGCGACCCGAGGATACGGGGCGAGAGTCGAACTCCACGGGGTCGACTACGATGCGGCCGCAGAGCGTGCCCACGAGATCGAACACGAGGAGGATCGCACGTTCGTCCACGCATTCGACGACCCGGCGGTGATGGCCGGACAGGGGACGATCGGCCTCGAGATCGCTCGCCAGTGTCCCGAGGTCGACTGCGTCATCGTTCCGATCGGCGGCGGCGGACTCATCGCCGGGATCGCGACCGCGATCAAAGCGGAGACCGACGCTCGCGTCATCGGCGTTCAGGCGGAGGGCGCGGCCAGCGCGGCCGAATCACTCGAGCGCGGCGAGATCGTCGAACGGGAGTCCGTCGACACGATCGCCGACGGGATCGCCACCCGAAAGATCGGAACCCGGACGTTCGAGGTGATCAGAGAGCGCGTCGACGAGGTCGTGACGGTGTCGGATCCGGCGATCGCGAACACGCTCACGTCGCTTCTCGAACGATCGAAAACGCTCGTCGAGGGGGCCGGAGCGGTCCCGCTGGCCGCCGTCGTCGAAGAAGCGTTCGCCTACGAGACCGACGAGACGATCGTCCCGGCGCTCTGCGGCGGCAACATCGACCTCAACGTGCTCACGACCGTAATCACCCGCGGGTTAGTCGAGCGAGGGCGATTCCTCAGGATCAAGACCGTCCTGAAGGACCGACCGGGCGCGCTCGAAGAGCTCGTCAAACTGCTCACCGAGCACCGGACGAACATCCACGCGATCGAACACGACCGGGCGTCGAAGGACATCGCGATGAACGCCGCCGAGGTCGAACTCGATCTCGAAACCCGCGGACACGATCACGTCGCGGAGCTATTGGACGCGCTCGAAGCGCACGGATACGAGGTCGAGGTACAGGCCTGATCCAGACGATTCGTAAATAAAAAAGGTTTCATTGCTCCGAAGAAACTATTATTTATCAATACTAAACAATTACATAGATACGGCGAACGTCGATTGCATGACCACGTACACGCTCGCGCCACAGGCCGATAGCACCGATGCCCGCACCGGGGAGGTAACCGATCGCCCAGTCGATTCAGCGATGACGGGGGGAGCACGATAGCGAGATGGAGCCGAATCGGTCGTCAGACGAGAATCGAGGTCCCGACTCCGCCGAAGCGAACACCTGTCCGGAGTGCGGGGGCGACGTGCTCGAAGACCGGAGCGGTGAGCGCGTCTGTGACGACTGTGGGCTCGTCGTCGACGGTCAGCCGATTGACCGGGGACCCGAATGGCGCGCGTTCGACACCGCAGAGCGCGACGAACGCTCGCGTGTCGGTGCGCCGATGAACGAACTGCTCCACGATAAGGGGCTGTCGACGACCATCGGGTTCGATCGGACGGACGTCAGGGGCAACCCGTTCGACGGCCGAAAGAAGCGCCAGCTGTCCCGACTCCGAACCTGGAATCGGCGCTCACAGCGGGAGGGCGCCCACGATCGGAATCTCTCTCACGCGCTCGGCGAGATCGATCGCATGGCGTCGGCGCTCGGCCTGCCGAAACCGATCCGGGAGATGGCGAGCGTCATCTATCGGCGGGCGCTCGATGAGGATCTCCTGCGGGGGCGATCGATCGAAGGGATGGCGGCGGCCGCGCTCTATGCCGCCTCCAGACTCGATGGTGTCGCCCGCTCGATCGACGAAGTTTCGGTTGTCAGCCGAGTCGACGGGCTCGAAATCAAGCGCGCGTACCGGTATCTGGACCGAGAGCTAGGTCTCGAAACGCCGCCGACACACCCGAACGAGTACGTCGGTCGGTTTGCTTCCGAACTCGACTACGACGAACGGACGGAGAAGCTCGCCAGAGAACTCGTCCAGACGGCCGTCGAAGCGGGCGTCCACAGCGGCAAGAGCCCGGTCGGGATCGCCGCTAGCGGGCTATACGCGGCCGGACGTTTGACCGGGGACAGACAGACACAAGCCGACATCTCCGAAGTGGCGAACGTCAGTGAGGTCACGATCCGAAACCGATATCGGGAGATCCTCTCGGTGACAGAGATCGGCGACGGGGTCGGAGCAGAACCGTCGAAATCGGACTCACTCTAGCCACTCGAGGAAGCTGCCCTCGATGAGCGTCTCCCGCTGTGCGTCGATGTAGTCCGACTGCATTCCCCAGATCGCCTGAGCGAACGGCTCACCGTCTTCCATCCGCTCGGCGACGCGATCGCGTTTCCAACTCGCGGGCGTGACGCCGCGGTCGACGCGCGCTCTGAGCGGCTGGATGTATCGGTTCGCCTCCGCGGCGTCGAGGCCGCGAAGTTCGAGGCCGTCGCGGGCGAACTCGAACAGTTCGGCGTAGATCTCGTCGGTGTCGGTCGTCTCCGTCCCGTCGGCGGTGATCCAGGTGAAATCGGCTGACAGGCCGTCGCGAACCGCAGCGTAGAAGTTCCGCTCGGCGGTGTCCCATTCCTGGTGGTGAAGCGGATGTTCGCGCCGCGGAAGGCTCTCAAGGAGACCGGCGAAGACGGCCAAAAGCGAGATCGTTCCCCTGACCGTCGGCTGGCCGGGCAATGGGCGGAACTCGATCCGCGCGTTGGCGTTCGTCCGGGTCGAGCCGCCGAATACCGGCCGAACCCACCGCCAGAAACTGCCGTGTTTGTGTCTGAAGTGGGCGAACTCGTCGGCGAAGCCGTCGCCCCGCGGCTTAAGATCGGCCGGGACGACGGTTGTGTCCGCCGCGATCCGATTGATCGCCTCGTCGACGCTGTCGATGTCCTCGGGAAACGTCACTTTCTCCGCGTCGTCGGGGTTGAGCACGGATTCGAACACCGGGATCCGATTCTCCATCCAGCACTCCTCGAGGACCGTCTCGCCGTCGACGTCGTAGAGATCCGGCGGGAAAAACGGGGAGTTCACCGAAACCGCCAGCAGCGGCCCGGCGATCCGCAGCGCGTACGCGAAGTGCTCCGGGAGATCGTGCGCGTGTGACACCTGATAGTGCGGCTGGATCGACGTGATGAGGCTCTCGGGCATCACGGTGTCGGCCGACAGCGAGACGTGCGGCGCATCGAGTTCCAGCCCCGGTGCGTAATCGCTGTTCGCCATCGCGTGATACCGAACCGACCGGGACATGTTGGCCGCCATCCGCACCCCGTCCTGTTCGATGCTGTCGGTGAGATACGCCGACGCCGTCTCGCCGACCGGCGGAACCGTCCAGATGCCGTCGCTGACGAGCGAGATCCCCTCGCGTTCGACCTCAGTCTCGGCGGCGTCGAGTTTCGCCTGCACCTCCGATTCCTGTGCGCGCAGGCCGTACTCCGAGAGGGGTTGTGGCGTCGTCGAGAGTTCGGCGTTGTGCAGACCCAGCTCCTTCTCGAAGCCGATGTACTCGAGCAGGCGACGCGGAACCCGCATCAACGCGTCCGTTTCGGCGTCGACGGCGTAGAACTCGTACTCCAGACCGATGATCGCCTGTGGATTGTCGAACGTTCCGTCGGCGATCTCTTCGCGCAATAGCTCCGTTTCCTCGTCGACTCGCGAGGCGAACGTCTCGTCGTCGACGGCGAGGGACTCTCGAACCTGCGCTGCGAGCTCCGAGGCGGACATATCCACCCCTGTGTGTGGAAGGGATTTGAAAGGTGTGGTCGCCGTCTACGGGAACGCGATCGGCACCTACGACTCCGCCAGCGCCTCGGCGACAAGCTCGATCGGCGTCGGCGGCTCTTCGGAGACGTCCTCCCGGTTGTGCAGTTGCGTCCGACAGGACGCGCCGGGGGCGACGACGCGATCGGCCTCGCTGTCGTCGACCTGTCCGTAGAGGATGTTCGCGATCGCGTCGCTCATCGAGCCGTGCTCAGTCTCATAACCGAACGAGCCGGCCATTCCACAGCAGCCCGAGTCGAGCGGATCGATCTCGTAGCCGGCCCGCCGGAGGACGCCGACCGCGTGGTGGTCCTTCTTCGTGGCCTTCTGGTGGCAGTGTCCGTGGTAGGCGAGCGGTTCGGCGTCGGCGTCGAACGAGACGTTCCGATCGAGGCCGAACGCATCGAGGTACTCACAGACGCCGTAGGTGTTCGCAGCGACCGTCTCGACGGCCTCGCCCGTACAGATGTCGAGGTAGTCGGACTGGAACATGACCGCGTCCGACGGCTCGATGACGACGACGTCGTGTCCGTCGTCGATGAGCGGTTCGAGCGCGTCGACGTTTTCGTTCGCCGTCTCCCGCGCCGTATCGATGAATCCCTTCGAGAAGGCAGGTCGGCCCGTGTCGCCGATTCCCGACGGTATCGTCACCGCGACGCCCGCGGCCTCGAGAACGGAGATCGCGGCTTTCCCGGCCTCGGGGTTGCAGTAGTTCGTGATCGTGTCCGGATACAGGACGGTGCGGCGAACCGGCTCGTCGCCCTCGGTCGCTGCTCCCGCGCGTTCTGCCGAGGCGGTCGCTCCCCCCTGCGATTCGAACCAATCCCGGAGCGTCGTTCGGTGGAACGTCGGGAGCGGGCGGTTCGGCTCGATGCCGAGCGTCCGCTCGAGCACCCATCGCGCGCCCGGCAGGCTCGATGCGACGTTCGAAATCGGCGCGAGGGCGCTGCCGAGCCGCGTCGCCGTGTGGACGTTCGCGAACAGCCGATCGCGGATCGACGGCCCGTGTCGCTCGTGGTGTTCGTGGGCCACCTCGGCTTTCAGCTTCGCCATGTCGACGCCGCTGGGACAGTCCATTTTACAGCCCTTACAGCCGATACAGAGATCCAGCACCTCGGTTTTGAACTCGTCTGTGAACGCTTCGTCGGGGTCCAGTTGACCGCTCATGGCCTCTCTGAGGGCGTTGGCTCGACCACGGGTGCTCGTGATCTCTTCTTGGGAGGCCCGGTAGGTCGGACACATCACGCCGCCGGTCGTCTCCTGTGGGCCGCGACAGCCGCCGCAGCCGTGACAGAGCTCGACCATCCCCTGCATGCCGTTGTCGTTCTCCCAGTTCAGCTCCGGTTCGAAGCCGGCGTTGAATCGGTAGTCGGGATCGAACCGGAGGTTCTCGGTCATCTTCGTCGGGTTCTCGTCGCGGAAGACGACCTGCCCCGGATTGAGCCGCCAGTCGGGGTCGAACGCCGATTTCAGTTCCTGGAACGTCTCCCAGAGCTCGTCGCCGTAGAGCTTGTGGTTCCACTGGGTGCGGGCGCGTCCGTCGCCGTGTTCGCCCGACACGGAGCCGTCGTACTTCACGACGAGGTCGGTAACCTCGTCAGCGATGGACTCCATCGTCTGGAGACCGTCGATCGTCTTGGTTCCGACGAGCGGGCGTATGTGCAACACGCCCGGCCCGGCGTGAGCGTAGAAACTCGCGTAGGTGTCGTGCGCTTCGAGGATTTCCTGGAAGTCGGCGACGAAGCCCGGCAGGTTCTCCGGCGGGATCGCGGTGTCCTCGATGAACGAGCCGTGCTTTTCGTCGGTCGTTCGGCTGAGCAAGATTGGGAGGCCGGACTTGCGCAGCTTCCAGATCTTCGCCATACTCTCCTCGTCGTAGGCCTCGATGGCGTCGAAGGCGTGTACGCCTTCGTCAACGTTGGCTTTCGGCACGGTTCCATCCGGAGCGACTTCCGGTTCGTGTTCGGGCAGTCGATCGTCGAGCAGCGTGGCGACCTTCTCTTTGGCCTCGTCGTTGTCGTCGGCATAGAATTCGACGATCAACACCGCGCTGGTCCCTTCGGGGAGGATCTGTGTGACCGGTTCGAACTCGGGAGTGTCGCGGGCGAGATCGAGGAGCACGTCGTCGATCACTTCGACCGCGGCCGGGCCGTGTTCGACGATCGGGGCGACGTCGCGCATCGCGTCGCCGAGCGAGTCGTAGGCGAGAAGTGTCATGCCCTTCGTTTCGGGGATCGGTTCCAGCGAGACGGTCGCTTCGGTGACGATCGCGAGCGTCCCCTCGCTGCCGCAAAGGAGCTTCGCGACGTTGATACTCCCGCCCTCGGCGTCCGGTTCGCCGACATCGCGAACAGCGCCGCGGGCGTCTTCGACGAGCCAATCGAGGTTGTATCCGGAGACGTTTCGCTTCAGGTCGGGATAGCGCTCCTCGATCAGGTCGGCCTCCTCGTCGAGGATCCGGGCGATCTCGGCGTAGATCGACGCTTCGAGACCGTCGCCGTCCGCGAGTTCGGGGAGATCATCGAGATCGACTTCGCCGAACTCGGTGACGGTTCCGTCGGCCAGAACGGCTTCGACCGATTCGACGTAGGCGTCCGTTTTGCCGTACTGCAGCGAGTGCGCACCCGTCGAGTTGTTTCCGATCGCGCCACCGAGGGCGCTTTTATCGCGCCAGGCGGGATCGGGCGCGAACTTCAGCCCGTGCTGTTCGAGCGCCTCGTTCAGCGTCCCGATATAGATCCCCGACTGGGCCGTCGCCGTCGCCGCGTCCGGATCGACCGAGATCGGGTTCTGCATGTACCGCGTGAAATCGAGGACGACGGCTTCGTTGACCGTCTGTCCGGCGAGACTGGTTCCGCCGCCGCGCGGTAACACCGGCACTCCGCGCTCGTCGCAGAACTCGACGGCCGCCGCGACGTCCTCGGTCGATTTCGGGAAGACGACGCCGATCGGCATCATTTCATAGAGGCTGGCGTCGGTCGCATACAGCGTTCGAGAGTACGAATCGAACCGAACGTCGCCCTCGACGACCCCCTCGAGACCCGCCAACAGCTCGGGGTGCTCGACGGTTTCGTCGCGGTAGTCGTAGCCGGCCCGCCGGTCCGCCGCCGGATCGGATCCGGAATTCGTGCTCGCGTGTTTCGACATTACTAACGCGAACGGAGCGGAGGGTAATCAGCGTGGCGCTACGCTGACGCGAGTCGCGGGACACGCTACGCCGACGCGGGATTCGGCAGCGCGAGCGCACTACTCGGAACTGATGCGTGAACGCACTACTCGGGAACGATGCTGTAGACGTGTCCACGCTCGCGTAACACGTCCGGTTCGTCGTCGTCCCAGTAGCCGGCGATGTCGGCTCGCTCGGCGACGAAGATCCGATCGCCACACGGGACGGCCTCGCTCGTCACGTGTCCGCGACACTCGACGCGCCAGCGCGTTTCGCCGGTCGCCTTATCCAGCGCGTAGAGGTGTCTGTCGTAGGAACCGACGAGCACCGACTCCGCCGTCACCGAGAGCGAACCGATGACGTTCCCGCCGACGTTCGTCGACCACAGCTGTTCGCCGGTGTCGGTATCGAGCGCGTGCACGTGATCGTCGTCCGCGCCGACGTAGACGATGCCCGTCTCGGGGTCGATGCCGGGGTTCGACATGACGGATCGGCCGACCTCGAAGCGCCACGTCTCGGTCCCGTTTTCGAGATCGAGCCGGTAGACGTTCCCGTCCCACGAGCCGACGAACGCGCCGCCGTCGTACGTCGGGATCGTGCCTTTGATCTCCGCGCCGGTTTGAAACGCCCAGGCGAACTCCAGCGAGGGGAACTCCCAGGCGTAACACACCCCGTCGTTCGAGCCGGTCACCATCCGTTCGGCCGCCGGATCGATCGCGGTCGAGGGATGGGGCATCCCCCAGAGCCGATCGTCGTACCAAAGCGGCTGTCCCGTTTCGGCATCGAGCGCCCACATCGTCCCCGAGGGCTCCTGCCACGGGTAGTTGTACTCGACGACGACGTAGATCACGCCCTCGGAGTACGCTGGACTCGAACCGATCGCGATCGAGCCGCGGAGCTGCCAGTTCGAGGTTTTCCAGACGCGCCGACCCGTTTCGGCGTCGAGCGCGTACATCGAGCCGTCGTAGCCGCCGACGTAGGCCGTCCCGTCGACGACGAGCGGCGTTCCGTGAAATCCCTGCAAGATGGCCGTGGTTCGAACCGTCCACAGCCGCTCGCCGTCGGGACGCACCGCGTGAACCCGTCCGGTGTCGGCGGGGATCAAGACGACCTCGCCGTCGGGCGTCGGTCGCGGGCTCGATTTCGCCGCCGTGTGCCCGATCTCGTTGACGGGCATCGACCACTCGATCTCGACGCGGTCCGGGACGATCGCATCGGGATAGTACCCCAGCCGTCGCGTTCCCCGCCTGAACATCGTGACGCCGTCGTCGTCGGGATAGCTCCGGTCGTCGGAGAGCAGATCCGGGTCGAACTCGGCCTGCGGCCGGTCGTACTCGCCGTAGTATCTCTCTCGCGCCCAGCCGACGCCCGCGGCGAGGCCGATCGCGCCGAGTCCGGCGATCGTCTGCCGACGGGTGAACCCGCGCCGTTCGGACGGATCACTCATCGTCGGTCCGGACGGTCGCCATCGGTATATCGATCCCGATCACCCGAAGGCGGTCGTGAATCGCTACTGGGTCCATTCCTCGGTGAAAGCGCGAAGGGTTTCGTCGGCGATTCCCGTCCGCGAGAAGATGGTGACGGCGTCACCGGCCTCGATCGTCGTCTCTCCACGGGGGGTGACTGGATCGTCGTTGTCCCGGCGGTCGATCGAAACGACGAGGAGGTCACCCGTGATGTAACCGGCGTCGGTCGCCGATTGAACCGTTTCGCCGGCGATAGGCGCGTCGTCCCCGACGACGAGTTCGACGACATCCGCATCTTCGCTGAGATCAGCGATCCCGGTGACGGGCGCGGCGAGATCCGGGCGATCGGGGCCGAACGGCGCGTACGGTCGGACGCGCTCTTGGTGGAGCAACCCCTCGTCGTTGATGTCGACGCCGAGCGCCGTGATCTCCTGTGCGATCCGCCTGATATCGCCCGTGTCCGTCGCGATCACCGTTACGTGGAGGTTCTGTTCGCCGGACATCACCTCCCTGACGCTGACGACTCCGGGAATATCGAGCAATCGCTGGGCGAAGCGTTTCCGATCGGTCGCGATCGCCGTACACAGAAACAGGCTGTTCAGTCGCCCGTCGAGCTTTTCGTAATCGATCCGGGCGTGATACCCCTCGATGACGCCCGCTTCTTCGAGTCGGCGAATCCGGTTTCGGATCGTCGGCGGCGAAACATCGACCTCCTCGGCGATGTCCGGAGCGGACGTATGGCGAGCGTCCTCGGTGAGCCGGTAAATAATCCGCTCATCGATCTCATCGATTTGTATGTCCATATATATGCGATACAACTGAATAAAAAATATAGCCAGAAATAATTTTCTATTCCGTAATATCTGTCAGAGATAGCGAAGTGTCGAGATTTCTCATCGGCTGTTTCGGCAAGATAGGGCCTATACTCCCGCCCCACCGTATTTAAACGATGCGAAAAATTATTCGGTATATTAGTATACATTGTTTGGAAAGCACAGCGTTTTTTTACTGTACGGCCGTTTTCGGCCGTATATGACTGAAATCGACATGCCGGAGTTACTGTCTCATGTTTTACTTCGGGTGACCACTCGAACTGACGCGATCGCGTGCCGCGTCGCCCCCGGGAGCCGACTCATGCGATTTCTGTCGGGGGGGCTCTCGCGCAAACGCATCGCCCGGGGGAATCGACCGGTCATCGCGCTTCCTCAGACTGACGGGGCGACATGAGCGACGACGAAGAACTCGCCAAGGACCTCGGTCTCGTCTCGGCGATGACGATCGGAATCGGGACGATGATCGGGGCCGGGATCTTCGTTCTCCCCGGAATCGCCGCCCAGCGAGCCGGCCCGATCGTCGTCGTCTCCTTTGCGATCGGTGGCTTCATCGCGCTGCTTAACGCCCTGTCGGTTTCGGAGCTCGGGACCGCGATGCCGAAAGCCGGGGGCGCGTACTACTTTATCAACCGCTCTCTCGGCCCGGTGTTCGGTTCGATCTCCGGGCTCGGCGACTGGCTCGGGCTCGCGTTCGCCTCCGCGTTTTACGTCGTCGGGTTCGGCCAGTATCTCGGCGAACTGCTCGAACTCCCCTCGATCCTCTTTTTGAACAGCGTTCAGGTCGGAGCGATCCTCGCCGGCGCGCTTTTCGTCGGCGTCAACTACATCGGCGCGAAAGAGACCGGCAGCATCCAGACGGTGATCGTCACGATCTTGCTCGGGATCTTGACCATCTTCGCGATCGTCGGCTGGTTCTCCTTCGATTGGGGAACGGTCACGGGATCCGGTGGCGTGACGCCGCTCGGAACCGCGGAGATCCTGCCGGCGACCGGGCTCGTCTTCGTGTCGTATCTCGGCTACGCGAAGATCGCAACGGTCGGCGAGGAGATGAAAAACCCCGGCAGAAACCTGCCGATCGCCATCGTCGGCAGCGTCCTGATCGTCAGCGTGATCTACACAATTCTCATTACGCTCATGCTCGGAATCGTCCCGTGGCCCGAACTCGATCTCGACGCGCCCGTCGCGCAGGCCGCCGAAATCGCCTTCCCGGCCGCGGTCGCCGGCGCGGCCGCGACGGTGATGACGCTCGGGGCGCTGTTGGCGACCGCCTCCTCGGCGAACGCCTCGATTCTCGCCTCCGCGCGGATCAACTTCGCGATGGGGCGAGACAAGATCGTCACCGACTGGCTCAACGAAATCCACCCGAACTACTCGACGCCGTATCGGTCGATCGTGGTCACGGGTGCGATGATCATCCTGTTCGTCGTCGTTCTCGGCAGGGATGTCGGCTTACTCGCGGAGGCGGCGAGCGTGCTCCACCTCATCGTGTTCGCGCTTTTGAACCTCGCGGTGATCGTCTTTCGAGAAACCGACGCGCCGGGGTACGATCCGGATTTCGAGGTTCCGCTGTATCCGATCGTCCCGATCCTCGGTGCGATACTCTCGCTCGCGCTCATCGCGTTCATGGAGTTTTGGCCGCGCGTGATCGCGGTCGGATTCGTCGTCGGCGCGGTGGCGTGGTATATGCTCTACGCGCGCCGGCACACGCCGGTCGAGGGAGAACTCGGCGAGTACATCCGCGAACGGCCGGACGAGATGCCGGATATCGCGGTGTCGGCCGCCGAAGCCGCCTCGCCCGAGGCGACCGCGCCGTATCGAGTGATGGTTCCGGTTTCGAATCCCCAGACGGAAGACGAACTCGTCGCGATCGGTGCAACGATGGCGAAACAGCAAGACGGCGTCGTCCACGCGGTTCACGTCGTCGATGTACCCGATCAGACGTCGCTCGACTACGTCGCAGATCAACTGGACGACATCGATCCGGAATCCAGCGAACGGCTCATAAGCGCCCGTGAAACCGCCGAAAAGCACGGTGTCGATATCGAAACGCACACCGTCGTTTCCCACCGGCCGTTCGAGCAGCTCTTCGAATCGGCGCGCCAGCTCGGAGTGGACACGGTCGTGATGGGATGGTCGCCACGTCGGCCGTGGACGACCGGGCGAACCGGAGGGCCGATCGAGGAGCTTACGATGAATCTTCCCTGCGATTTCCTCGTGTTCAAAGATCGCGGGTTCGATCCGTCGCGAATCCTGTTACCGACCGCTGGCGGCCCGGACTCGGATCTGAGCGCTGAAGTCGCCAAGGCGTTCCGGGACGTTCACGGATCGGAGATCTCCGTCCTCCACGTCGTCGACGAGGACATCCAGCGGGCGAAAGCAGCGAGTTTCGTCGGCGAGTGGGCCGACGAGCACGGGCTGGGCGATGCGAACCTGCTCGTCGAAACCGACGGCGACGTGCAGGGCAACATCGCGGAGGCGGCCGACGATCACACGCTCGTGTTGATCGGCGCGACCGGTCGCGGGTTGCTCTCTCGACTGCTCGGCGATTCGCTCGTCTTCGACGTCGTCGACGACCTCGAGTGCTCGGTGTTGCTCTCGGAGCGTCCGGCGAAGCGTTCGCTCCGAGAACGGTTGATCGGGCGCGGGAAAGCCGAGCAGTCCGTCGAAGAACTCAAACCGG
>CAYQWI010000012.1:0-2330 GCA_964421165.1 uncultured Natronomonas sp. | reverse complement strand
ACGAATCGAACGATCGGGACGGGGTAAGCGAGTCCGACGACCCGGACGAATCGAACGATCGGGACGGGGTAAGCGAGTCCGACGACCCGGACGAATCGAATAAATCGGGTGAATAAGCAGCGAGCCGCGGTATGATCGTCTTACCTCGCCTGCCAGTGTAACCAGACCGCACACCCGATCGAGATGAGCCCCGCGAGCGTTCCGATCGCGAACGCGACCCGATATCCAGTCGTGGTGTAGACCCGAACGCCGCCGAGGAGTTCGCCGGTCCAGTAGACGTCGAGAACCCATCCCATCAGCGTGGGGAAGGTGGCGGCGCCGAAAAACGACGCTCCGTTGATCGTTCCGAGGGCGATACCGCTGGCGCGGTCGTCGTGTCTGCTCTGGATCATCGGATAGGTGAGGATGAAGGTGCCGAACAGACTGCCGGTCAAAAAGAAGATCAGACCGACCACGGCGAACGGCGGATCGCCCATCACGGCGATGATCGCAAGCGAGATCGTGTATATAATCGAACCGCCGATAATGAATTCGGTTTCCCGGCCGATACGATCCGAGAGACGGCCGAAAAGCGGCGGACCGACGACGATTCCCACGCCTCCCATGAGTGTGATCGTCGAGGCGGTAGTCACGGATACATCGTACACCTGAACGACGTAGGGGATCCCCCACAACCCGACGAGCGTCAGATTGATACCGCCAGCACAGTACAGCAGTATCGAGACGATCCACGTCCAGCGGTCGACGAGTACCTCGCGGACGTATTTTCGGACTTCCGAGACCGATAGTCTCGACTGTTCAGGGACGTTCTCTATTTTCGGTAAGCCCGCGCGTTCGGCCGAGTCACGAACCAACAGAAGAGTCAACACGGCGAGGGCGATCCCGAACCCACCGAGCGCGAGAAGCGTCGGTCGCCAGCCGGCGAAATCGACCGCGACGGCGAACGGCGTCGTCGCGAGGATGCCACCGATTCCGCCGGCCCCGAAACTGATTCCGGTCATCGTGCCTGCCTCGTCGGCCCGGAACCAGTTCGTACAGAACCGAAGCACACAGACGAACAGCACGCTTCCGCCGAGTCCGATCAGGAACCGTCCGGCGAGCGCTCCGCTGTAGCCGCCGGCGAGGGCGAACCAGACGACGCCGACGTTCATCACGATACCGCCGGCAGTGGCGGTCAGTCGCGTCCCGACGCGATCGACGAGGATTCCCGTCGGGATCTGCATGAGCGCGTACACCAGAAAGAAGATCGCATGGAGCGTGCCGAGCTGTGCGCCGGTGGTTCCGAACGCGTTCATCAACTGTTCGGAGATGACGGCCGTCGAGAGCCGATAGATGTTCACGAGGAGGAACGACAGTACGAGGATCCCCCACAGGATCCATCGTCGGCGATTCGGATCGTACCAGACGTCTCGCGCGGACCAATTACTCACACCCACACTGTGGTACGGCCCCTATCGAAAAAGTTCGCTTTTTCGATTACGGTGCATGAACGTCCAGCCGCTCTCGAACCGTCCCGACCGCCTCCGGGAGCGCCTCCAGCCGCGCCCGGAGATGGATGTAGCTCGCGTACTCTCGCGTGAGCTCGGTGTCGGCGCTCCGCTCGCGATAGCGATCGAGATTCCGATCGACTCGCCGCAACTCCCGGAGCAGCCTCGCGGACACGTCGCCCGCTACTGACGGTTCGGAGGCGACCGCGGACAGTTCCTCGGCCGCGTTCAGTGCCGCCTCGCGTTCGTTTCGAATCGGCTCGGCCGTCTCCGGCCCCGGTATCTCTCCGTCGTTGATCCGCCCGACGACGGTATCGAGCGCCCTCGCGTCCCGTTCGAACCGAATCGCCGCCTCGAACCCGGAGGCGAATCGCCCCTCGCTTCGCTCGGTCGAGAGGGTCTCTTGCCAGCGTCCGACGGCGCTGATCGAGTTCCCCGCGAGAATCTGAAGATCGCGGCGGTCGGGATCCTCGCCGAGGAGCTCCGCGATTGACGTGTTCGAATCGGGAACGCCGGCGCGAGCGAGCGAGACCATCGAAGATTCTACGGCGGCCTCGGCCGGAGCCGTGAAATCGACCGGATCGTCGACGATGGCCGCGTGACGCGCCGCGAGCGCTGCAACCGCGTCGTGCGTCGCCGACGCGTACTCGGTGTCGCCCGCGATTTCGGCGAGTTCGAGGACGTTCGGCTCGAGTCTGGGGAATCCACCGGTCAATCGCCGGCAGAACCGAACGTAGTACCGATCCTCCTCGGCGGTCACGTACTCGACGCGACGCCTTTGACATCTACCCACGACTGAAGTCCTGTCTCTTACCCATAAGTCAGAGCTATCGAGAAAAATCA
>CAYQWI010000011.1:0-14741 GCA_964421165.1 uncultured Natronomonas sp. | reverse complement strand
CAGCGACAGCTGAGCAGTATCAACAATCTCCTACGGATGAGCGTTGTCTTATTATCGATAGCGAACGATATCGATACCGAGGACCGCACTCACGCGTGCGCTTCGACCTCGACTTCCCACATGTCGCCTCGGCGCATCGCTCGACCGACGGCTTTGTGGAATGCGACGATATCTTCCAATTCATCTTCTTCGACGTGCTCGAAGATATCCGCGACGCTGACGACGCGCTCGTGGTTCAATCGAATCGGTTCGTCGCTGTGGGCGTCGACGAACTCCGCCGCCGAAAGTGGGAAATCTTCTTCCTCGTCGAGTTTTTTTGCGAGCACCGCTTGCCCGTACTTGCGTCCGCCCTCGGAGCCTTCTTCGCCGTCGGGATCGTGAGGCCACTCCATACGAACACGTCCGGCACCCCGCATCAAAGCATTTCCGCTCTCGGTCGATCGCCGATCGGCGGAGTCGAACCGAGACAAACCGCGTATCTAGCGGTGAAACAGTCACAGTCTTAACTATCCGATCAGACGAATGGCGGACAACGGCTGCAGTCGGAGCACGAAAGATGTCTCAAGAGCAATCACAACCGGCCGAAAGAGAACAGGTGCTGGAGTTTCGACTCGGTGATGAGATCTACTGCGTAAGTATCGATTACGTGACCGAAATTGTCGAGATGGGTGAACTGACACGGATCCCAAATGCACCGCCGCACGTCGAAGGGATCATCGATCTTCGGGGAGCCACGACGGCCATCGTCGATCCGAAAGTCGGCCTCGATATCGATGGTGAGATCGGTGAACGGATCGTTATCTTCGACTCTCAACTTTTCGACGACGATCGCTCTATCGGCTGGGCCGTCGACAGCGTTGAGGAGGTCTCGGAAGTGACGCCCGAGGAGGTAGATGATTCGCCAGTCGCTCGATCTCACGTCCGATCACTTATAAAGCGGGACTCGGAGTTCGTCGTCTGGGTCGATCCCGAATCGATTGACGACGCGTTCTCGGATTCGAGCGAAGCGGCCGCAAAAGTCGCTCCCGACCAACAGTAGAACCTCCGGATCTCCCACGAGGGTTTAAATACGGATACGCGGCCAGACGCCGTGTGTTCACCCGACTGCTGGCTTCGGATGGCGAGTGTCGCTGTGCGTCGACGTTCGAGACCGACCGACTCCGCATCGACAGTGATGACTGTCCCGGTTCGGGACGGCTGACCGAAGAGCCTGCGTGTCGGCGCACCGTCATCGAAGCGCTCGAACGGAGAGATGTCGACGCCGTCTGTACGCACGCGGCCGGGTTCGAACGAGCATACGAGGATGAATCCGCCGGATTGCTCGTCGCCGCCGGGCGGTTCGCCGACGCCGCCGAGTTTCACGACGAGGCACTGGCGGATCGCGCACGGGAAGATCCCTTGGGAGCAGCGCGGGTGGCAGCCGGACGGGACGGTGCCCTCGGACGGCTGGTCGCCGAGACGGGACTCGGTCTCTTTCTCGGATCGGATTATGAGACGACACTCCGACCACACGTCGGTCCGACGATCGCCCGTTCCCGTGTCGTAACGCGTCCTCCGGCCGACGCGACGCTGAAGGCCCGATACGAACTCGACACCGGAGCGATCGTGCGTCGATACGGCGGCGAACCGCTCGGAACGTACCATCTCACACCGCCGGAACACCGTCTCGATACCGAGGAGACGGCGACGCTCGCTGCCGCACACCGTCGGTTGGCGCGCGGTTCCGTTTCCGGCGGCGAACGGGCGGCCTCGCGCGCCGTTCGATCGGTCGCCGAAGCGGGTCACCCAGTCGAGACGCTGACAGCGGCGCTCAAAAAGCACACCCGGGGACTCGGCGTGTTCGACGACTGTTTCGCCGACCCGGCCGTGACGGACGCGTTCGCGACGGCACCGGTGACCGAAAACCGACTCCGCGTTCGCTGTGACGGGGAGACGTTCCGGACGAACGTTCGTCTCACCGACGACGGTGCCGCGGCGCTGGCTTCACGGTTTCGCCGTTCGAGCGGACGGGCGTTCTCGCAGGCGAGTCCGACGCTCGATGCGTCCGCCGAGGCGGGCGGCAGACGGATTCGTATCGCCGGCGTCACTGATCCGGTCAGCGACGGTACCGGGTTCACGTTTCGGGCACATGATGAATCCGCGTTTCGCCTCTCAGATCTGATCGAGAACGAGACGATCCCAACCGAGGCTGCAGCGTTTCTATCCGTCGCGATCGAGCGCGGTGCTGCGACACTGGTTGCCGGCGCTCGCGGGGCCGGGAAGACGACGCTTCTGGGAGCGCTTTTATGGGAGATACCACCCGACGTTCGAACCGTCGCGATAGAAGACACACCGGAGCTTCCCGTCTCGGAGCTACAGTCCGACAGACGTGACGTACAGCCGCTTCGAGTGACAACCGGAGATGGCGCGTCGATCACCGCGACGGAAGCGCTTCGAACCGCGTTACGACTCGGTGATGGAGCGTTAGTCGTCGGGGAAGTCCGCGGTGAGGAAGCGAAGGTGCTCTACGAGGCGATGCGGGTCGGAGCAGCCGACGGGACCGTCCTCGGAACGATTCACGGTGGAGGGGGCAAATCGGTCAAAGAACGTGTCGTGACGGATCTCGGCGTTCCCGAATCCGCCTTCGCGGACACGGATCTCGTGGTAACCGTCGAAGCGTACGACGACGACGGGGAGCGACGGCGACGGCTCAAGTCGGTCGAAGCGGTCGAACGGACGCCGAACGGTATCGCGTTCGAGCCGCTGTACGACGCCGAAACGAGGACGCTTCGGACGATCGACGACCACACGATCGAACGGTTACGGGAACCGACCGAAACGACGGGCGACGTTCGGAAAGCCATCCGAAATCGAGCGAAGGGGTTGAGCGAGTAGTGTCGATGTCACGGTATCGATCCACGATACGGAAGCAACTCGTGCGGTTGTCCTTCCGCTCGTCGCCGCCCGAATCGATGCGAAACGTCGCGCCATTCGTGGACGGAGAGCCGCGACAGCTGACCGCGGCCGCGGACGGGGTCGGCATCGCCGTCGGGATCTGTATCGGAATAGCCGCGATCGTAACCCTCCGTCCGTCGCTGCTCGTCGTCGCAACGGCAGCCGGCTACGGAACCGCAGTCCTCGCTCGGAGCGGTATCGTCGCCGTTGGGAACGCACGCCGTAGCCGGGCGCTCGGAACCGCACCGACCGTCGTCAGCCGCGCTGTCCTCCGGATGCGGATCACGCCGGCGATCGAAGAAGCCGCTGACTTCGCCGCCAAGACGGACGGAAGACTCGGCGATCGACTGACTGAACACGTCGGGTGCGCACGGGGGACCCCACATTCCGGACTCGGCGCGTTCGCGAACACCTGGCGTGAGCGGTTCCCGGCATTGTATCGGTCGCTGTCGCTGGTCGAAGCGGCCGGAAACGCGCCCGAAGGGGAGCGTGATCGAACGCTCGATCGCGCGATGGAGACTGTTCTCGACGGGACGAAAGATCACGCGACCGAGGCGGCCGAAGCGCTTCGCGGTCCGGCGACCGGAATCTATGCGTTCGGCGTCCTCCTCCCGCTCGCGCTCGTCAGTGTGTTACCGGCAGCCGGTGCTGCGGGCGTCGAGGCGACACTCCCCACGATCATCGTGGTGTACGATCTCGTTCTCCCGATCGGATTGGTCTGTGCGAGCGGTTGGCTTCTCGCAAACCGCCCAGTCGCGTTTCCGCCCGCGTCAGTGCACAAAGAAGCGACTGAACGACGGTTGTTCGTTGGAGGTGTCGGTATCGGTGTCAGTGCCGTCAGCTGGGTCGTTGCCGGGGCCGCGTTCCCATCGTGGACAGCACCGCTTGCCGCAGTCGGATTCGGCGTCGGAACTGCGCTCTTGGTGTATTACCGACCGGTGATCACCGTCCGGAAACGAACCGATCTGCTGGAGCGTTCGCTTCCGGACGCGCTGTATTTGATCGGGCGCCGCGTCTCCGACGGGATCTCCGTCGAACGGGCGGTTGCGGACGCCGCCGAAGAACTGAACGGGATCGCCGGAGACGTTTTCGAGGCGGCAGCCAGACGCCAACGACAGCTCCGAGTCGACGTCGAGGCGGCGTTCGTCGGCGAACACGGAGCGCTCGAAGACGTTCCGAGTCAGCGGGCCGAGAGCGCGGCGCGTTTGCTGGGCGTAGCCGCCGGTACCGGCCCGCCGGCCGGCCGAGCGCTGATCGAGACTGCCGATCACCTCGACGAGTTGAGTCGAGTCGAAACGGAGGCCCGTCGGAATCTCGGTAGCGTGACATCGACGCTTTCGAACACGGCCGCGTTTTTCGGACCGCTGGTCTGCGGTGCGACTGTCGCGCTCGCCGACAGCGTCGGAACGACAGACGCACTCGACGGGAGTATGCCCGAAACCGCCGGGATCGGGCTCGCGGTCGGCGTGTACGTGCTTTTGATGGCGGTTATTCTCACGGCGCTTTCGACGGGGCTCCAGCGCGGCCTCGATCGACCGACGGTCGGATATCGGGTGGGTGCAGCACTCTGTACGGCGACGATAACGTACCTCGTCTCCGTCTCCGCCACGGCGGCTGTCGCCGGAGGTTTATAACGGAGAGCGCGGCCAGACAGCCTATGCTCGAAGTGCCCCTCGATGCGTGGTACGTCTGGATCGGACTGGCGATCGTCAGTAGCGCGGCGTTCGGCGTCGTAAGCGTTCTTCCGGCCGAGCCGCCGCCGGACGCGTCCGGAGCCGCAGAAACCGTCGACAGCGTCGCGGCCAGCGAGTACGCCGCCGTCGGGAAGCACCCACTGTCGAACGCGGAGACGGTTCGTGTCGGTGCCAATTCGATCTCGGTTCGAAGCGAAAGCGGTACGACCGGACACGAACCGTTCGGGTACGCGCCGGTAACACCAGTGGTAGAAGGCTCTGCTCTCCGCCAGATACTGCTCGGGGAACCACCACAGCGGCTCTTCGCCACGCCGGTCGAGTTCGAACGAACCGTAAAACAGGCACAGAGCGAGGAACCGCAGTGGCAGCGAACGGACGAGTTAGTCGTCCGACGCGTCCAGTGGGGTGAGACTGATGTCGTCCTCGTCGGCTAGAGGGCAGACGGAGCCGATCGCCGCGCTCATCGCGGTCTTCGCGCTCGGTATCGGACTCTCGCTGTATGTCGGCGTCCTCGATTCGACGCTTTCGTCATTCACCGACGACAGGGAGATAGGGCCCACTGCAGCCGACAGATTCCTCGCGGAGGCCGAGTCGTTCGGCGTGGTCGAACCACCGATAGCGGAGGCGGCTACTGCCGCGAGCCCGGACGGATATCGACTCAACGCGACCGTACGGACTTCCGAGAGAAACTGGGCCGGGGGTCCCCCGCGTGCCGAACACAGAGCGTGCGCGGATCGCTCGATCAGCGTTCGGGCGGCCCCCGGGACGGTCCACTCCGGCCGGCTGGAGGTGTGCGTGTGGCCCGAGCGGTGAGTACGGTACTGGACGTGGCGTTCTGTCTGTTGCTCGTCGGCGTGGCGGTAACGACGCTCACGGTCGCAGCCCCGGACGAACGTCAGTCAGTGACTATCGACAGCGACCCGACGGCGCAGTCCATCGCGACGGTTACTGCGACCGTTCCGGCCGCCGATGGACAGCAGGCCCACGGGACGCTCGCGAACCACTTGGCCCGGGCAACGATTATCAACGCGACGACTGACGGTGAGAAGATCGCTCGATCGACGTATCCGGACGCAGTCAGCCGAGAGATAGAGAATCACACGGGCGTTCGTAGCCACATCACCGCTCGATGGGAACCGTATCCTGACGCGCCGATCGAATCGCAAGTATCGGTCGGGTCGCCGCCACCGGAAACGGCCGACGTGGCGACGACAACGCTGACGGTCGACAGCGGGATCGCTTCATCCGACGTTTCGGAATCGTTCGATTCGATCGCGGAGTCGATAGCTGAAGCCTACGTTACTCGACTGTTCCCCCCGGAGCGAACGCGCGTCAGACTCGTCGACGCCAGAACGGCAACGCCGACCGCGGAGCGGTACGAAGAGGCCGCAGAGACGTTTGAAGCGGACCTCAGCGAAGAGATTTCCGACGCGTCCGCTCGCGGAGCTAACGAGCGTCTCACGGCCGCGCTCGCCGAAGAGCTCGAATCGGATCTACGGGACAGATACGAAACGGCCGACGAAGCCGCAGATGAAACCGGGGCGGATAAGGTCGTCATCGTCGTTCGGCGGTGGGAGCCGTGAACGACCGCGGTCGCGTCCCCTTCGCGCTCATCGGCGTCCTCCTCGTCCTCACCAGCACGACGCTGGCGGTAAGCGTCGGGCCACACACGTCCCCGGACTCTCCAGACGTCGACGACGCCGTGGATGGAGCGACGGCGGCCGCGGTAACGGAGCTCCGCGGTGCTGTGGACGACGCAGGGACCGACGCCGCGATCGCACCGGTCACGGAACCGGCGGATACGGCGGCCGGGCGAGCGGTAAACGAAAGTCAGCCGTTCAGGGACGCGCTGAAGCTTCGTATCTATCTCCGGGCGGTCGAACGGCTCGACGGTGTCGAAACGACTCGTGGAGACGTTACGGCTTCTACCTCGCTCCCGGCGGTCGAAGCGACGACGGACGGATATCGGGAGGCGATCGATCGGATCGAACTAGAGCGAGTGGGGGAGGATAACGCTGCAGTACGAGTTGTCATCGACGGTGTAACGCTGTCGGTGACTCGGAACGGACGGACGGTAACGACCGTCGAGCGATCACCGGAGTTCGTCGTCGCGAATCCGACGCTCCTGTTACACGACCGTACCGAGACGTTCGAGGATCGCGCGAACGCGCCAGTCACGCGGAGCGGTTTCGGACAGCGGCTTACGGCCCGGCTGTATCCGATCGCATGGGCTCGCGGCTATGCGCAGTACGGCGGCGCGCCGATCGCGACGGTACTGGGAACTCGGCACGTCGAACTGGCGACCAACGACGCGCTGTTGGCCGAACAGCGGGAGCTCTTCGGCGAGGCCGATCCGGACGGACACCGTGGCGTGGCAGCGGCCGGCCGTCGCGTTGCGACGACCGACGCGCTCGTCGGCGTCGGTGGCGAGGAAGAGTGGCAGGATGCGGTTTTAGAGACCGCCGATACGATCGGAGCAGATCCACCGGCGGAGCAACCGGTCGGGACGTGGCGAGACGAGCCGACAGACCCGAACGTGACCGTCGGCGTCAACGCGTCGTCGGATCACGCGTTCGTTGATTACGTGGGAATCGACGGGGACGATCGACTCCGAGAAGCCGTCGAGCGCGTACATACGGTCGAAGCGCGTGTAACCGCGAGCGCCACTTTACGGGGGAGTTCCCGGCGAAGCGAATCGACGTCTGGAGGCGGATGGGAACTGGTTTCCGAGACGACGGGAGGATCCGTTTCCACCTCCGAGGTCGGCGGCCGGCCGAGAAGCGATGTCGGATGGACGACGAAGGACGGCGGGGTCTTCGACGTGCGGATAACGACGACCACCACGCGGACCTGGAAGCGAGGGAACGAAACGACGACCACGGAATCCGTTAGAGATCGAAGCTACCGCGCTCGCGTGACGGCGCAGGCGCGAACAAAACCGATCGACGGCGTTCCAGCGGGGCGGTTGAATGGCCATCTCTCGGCGGCGGCTGATCGAGCGATCGATCGGGCGATCTCGAGTGCGGGTGGATTGGATGGTGCTGCGGGTTCCGCCGCTCAGGGAAGGACGGTCGATTCGACCGAAACGGCGACGGCGTCTCCGGTTCTCGAGCGGTCGGCCGTCGAATCGGATCTTCGGACGCTTCGAGCACAGACTCGGAATATATCGGTAACGGTTCCGGGACCGGCCGTCGGTACCGGACGAGCGAATCCGCCGGCGAAGCTGCGTGAGGAACTCAAAAGCGACAGGGACGGGTTCTTCGACCCCGATCGCAGCGGGACGAGAGCGCGGACGCTCCGTGCGGCACGGCTGGGATATCTCGACGCGTTGGATTCCGAACTCGAACGACGGACCGCAGCGCTCGAACGCACCAGCGACGGCATCGAAGCCTCGGTAGGGGAATATCTCGGTCCAGACCGGCTCGACGGCGCGTTAGCGGCTCACCGGAACCCATCGAACGCCTCGCCGGAGCTGACCGATCCGGCCGGAGATCTGTCGCTCGCAGTCGAGACGGCCCCGTCGTATCTCACGACGAGCGAGGTGACGCACGATCGGATCGACGCACGAGGGGCAGGAGCAGTACATCCGCTCAAGACGAGATCAGTGAACGTATTCAGCTCGCCACACGGACAGGTCGCGAGCGGGATATTCGATCGGATCCCGTTTCTCGACACCGAGCGCGTCTCGTTAACCACGGCGGCTCGAACGCTCGAATCGTCGCATGAGTCGAGTCCGGAGCACGATCGGCTCGAAGCGGAAGTGAAAACAGCGACAGCGTCCGTCCGTGGCGAGTTACTCGACGAACTGATCGACGCCGGTGTGGCCGAACGCGAAGCGGATTCGGTCCTCGAAACGGACGCTTCTGCCGCCGACGAGGCGCTCGAACTCACGAACGGAACGACGATCGAACGGGTCGTCGAATCAGTTGACAGTCCCGTCGCTTCCGATCGACTCGAGCTCCGACTGCGGACGAGACTCGACACCGCGATGGAGGCCTCAGCTGCACGGCCACGGGAAACGACGACAACGGCGGCACAAGAGCAAGCTCGCGAACGATACGGTGACGAACTCGAAGGAATGTTGGCCGACGGGATCGAGGCGGGGAACGAGCGAGCCAGGACCCGCGTGCTCGGAGAGCGTCTCGGCGCGCTCCCTGCAGGGTTACCGCTCGCTCCGATTCCGGGATACTGGTATGCGACGGCGAACGTCTGGGTCGTCGATGTGAGCGGCCGATACGAGCGATTCGCCGTTCGGACCAATCGAGGCGACGGGACAGGGGCGACGACGTATCTCAGAGACGGTCGGGTGGCGGAGGTAAAGCACGGCGACGACCGAATCGAACTCGGGAGCGCGGAGCGCGTCTCCGTTCGGACGAAAACCGCTGTGGTGGTCGTCGTTCCGCCGGGACCGAGAGGTGTCGGAGACACCGACGGGTCGCCGATAAAGCACTCTGACGGGTGGGGGGAGTGACCAGCCATCGGATCCCGAACGCTACTTGCATTGTGAGCCCGAACGGAGAGTATGTTCCACGAGCTTGTGGACGATCCCGGGGAACGGACGCTCGGGGAGATCCACGATCGATATCGTGTGGCGCTCGCCGCTGCTATAGAGAAGCGAGGGATCGACGAAGCCGAAGGGGAAACAGGCATCGAGCGGGAGAAACTGCTCGCGCTTTCCGACGGTAAACTCCCCGAACTGACGCTCGAAGAAGGGGCCGCGATACTGGCACTCTCCGAGGACGCGCCGGACGCCGAGACGATCGCGGTGATCGCTCGTGACGAACTCCTTATGGGAATGACAACCGCCGTGTTGGACGTCGAAGCGGTCGAGTCCGGAATCGAAGGGGAACTGGAGGCCCGCGAGATTCAATCGAAAATCGAGGGGCGATATCCGATGACGCTCCGGGAGTTCGCGCTGTTACACGGCTACATCGCCGGTGCCAAATAATCATGCGGATCGCGATTCTCGGCTGTGGCTACGTCGGGCTCGAACTCGCCGGACAGCTCGTCGAAGACCACGACGTCGTCGGCGTCAGGCGGTCGTCAGACGGACTCGACGCCGTCGAATCGACTGGCGCGACGCCGATCCAGGGGGACGTGACCGACGCCGACGATCTCGCCGCCGTCCCCGACGTAGACGCGCTCGTCTTTGCGGCGTCTTCGGGCGGGAGGGGGGCTGAAGCGGCCGAGCGCGTCTACGCCGACGGACTCAGGACGGTGATCGAGACGTTCGGCGATCGAGATTCATCGCCAGATCGGTTGGTTTACACGTCGAGTACGGGCGTCTACGGGGACCACAACGGCGAGTGGGTCGACGAAGCGACGCCGCTGTCTCCGACGACGTCGAAGACGAACGTGCTCGCGGAAGCAGAACGGATCGCCCGCGAGGTCGCACAGGAGTACGGAATCGACGGTGCGGTCGCCCGATTCGCGGGGCTCTACGGCCCGGGTCGATACCGGCTCGAACGGTACCTCGAGGGGCCGGTGACGGAGGGCTACCTCAACATGATCCACCGCGACGACGCCGCCGGAGTCGTCCGGTTCATGCTCGAATCGACCGACGAGGAGCTACTACTGGCGGTCGACGACGAACCGGTCGATAAGTGGCGTTTCGCCGATTGGCTTGCGGACGAGTGCGGCGTCGATCGACCGGAAAAGCGGACCAAAGCCGAACGACTCGAAGACGACCTTTCGGAGGCGGCGAGACGGCGGATCTTGACGAGCAAGCGATGCTCCAACGATCGCGTTCGAGAGCTCGGCTACGAGTTTCGCTATCCGACGTATCGCGAGGGCTACCGAGCCGCGATCGAGGCGTACCGGAGCTGAGGTGGATCGTCGGAAGCGATCCGGCGTGATTTCCGGAAGCAGGAGCTTTTTCGATACCGGAGCCGTTCGAGAACACGATGGAATACGTCCAGGAGCAGATCGCAACGCTCCACGACTTCGGCGACGCAACGCCGAACGCACCGACCGATCGCGCGGCTGTCGTCGTCCCGATGACGGAACGCGAACACGCCGGACTGGCGGCCGAGCGAGTTCTCTCCGCGCTCGAAACGGTCTCCCCCGAGCGCGTTATCGTCCCGCTTCGCGCGTCCGCCGATCGCGTGGGTGCAGTCACGGAGTGGCTCGCGGGGTTCGACGTTCCGCTTTCGGTACTTTGGTGTGACGGACCTCGCCTGTCGACGCTTCTGTGCGAAACCGGACTCAACGGAACGCGGGGGAAGGGCCGTGACGTGTGGCTCGCGCTGGGGATCGCAAGCGACAGTGACTACGTCGTCGTCCACGACGCCGACGCGAAGACGTACGACGAGAGACACGTTCCGAAGTTGCTGTTTCCGCTCGCCGAGGGGTTGTCGTTCTCGAAGGGGTACTACGCCCGTGTGGAGAACGATCAGCTGTACGGACGGCTGTTTCGACTGTTCTACCGCCCGGTGATCGACGCGCTCCGAACTGAGGATACCGCGGCGATACTCGAATATCTCGGCGCGTTCCGATACGGATTGGCCGGCGAGTTCGCGGTGACCGGACGGATGGCCCGGAGACTCCGGATCCAGCGAGGGTGGGGACTCGAAGTCGGAACGCTCGGGGAGGCGTTCCGGTTGGTCGGGGCGGACGGATCCGCACAGGTCGATCTGGGCGTACACGAACACGATCATCGGTCCGTCTCGGGGCCGAGCGGACTGTCCGATATGTCCCAGCAAGTCGCGTCGGCGCTGTTTCGGGCCATCGAAGAGAACGGATACGAACCGACGTACGAGACGCTCGAACGGAGATATCGTGCCGCTGCCGAACGGCTCGTCGACGCCTACGCGCTCGACGCCGAATTCAACGGGCTCGAATACGATCGGGACGGTGAGATGGCACAGGTCGATACGTACGCGGCGGCGGTCGGCCCCCCGGAGGAGGACACGAGGTTGCCGGCGTGGACGGATGCGCCGATCGCTCCCGGCGAAGTCGTCGACGCGGTCGCCGCCGATCTCGTCGACGCGGTCGGAGCCGAACCGACGGACGTCGTCGCGCCTCGAACACGATAACCTTCGGAACGTTCACGGCGATCGCCCCGACAGAATGGATATGAAACAGGCGATCGTCGCCCGAACGGACATCGGAATGGGGACCGGAAAGCTCGCCGCACAGGTCGCACACGCGTCGTTGAAAGCGTACGAGAGCGCTGGGGAGGACGCACAGAAAGCGTGGAAATCAGAGGGGCAAAAGAAGATCGTATTAAAAGGATCGGGGGAGGAACAGCTCCATCGACTCGCCGATGAAGCACGTCGAGAGCGGCTCCCGTACGCGCTCATCAGCGACGCCGGTCACACACAGCTCGAACCGGGGACCGTGACCGCCCTAGCCGTCGGACCAGGTGAGGAGAATCTCGTCGATAAAGTGACGGGAGAGCTGAGTCTCTATTAGAACCCGCGGAGATACTGCCGCGGGATCGGGGCGTCGTGACCCAGCGCCTCCGCTGCGCGAATCGCGAAGTACGGATCTTTGAGATGTTCGCGGCCGACGATAGCGAGCTCGGCGCGGCCGTTTCGAACGATCTCGTCTGCGCCCTCCGGTGTCGTGATCTTTCCGACCGTACCGACCGGCGTTCCGCTCTCTGCGACGCGTTCCGCGTAGGGGACTTGGTAGTGCGGCCCGTTTTCGGGAACCTGCTGGTCGGGATGAATCGCACCGGCGCTCACGTCGATCAGATCGACGCCGAGTGGGGCGAGATCCCCGGCGAGACGGGCCGATTGATCGACCGTCCACGACTCGCGGTCGGGGAGCCAGTCGGTCGCGGAGATTCGAACGAAAAGCGGCGTTCCGTCGGGGATCACCGACCGAACGTCGGTCGCGATTTCTCTGAGCAGCCGCGTCCGGTTTTCGAAGCTGCCGCCGTAGTCGTCTTCCCGGGTGTTGGTCACCGGCGAAAGGAACTCGTGGAGGAGATAGCCGTGGGCGGCGTGGAGTTCGATGATGTCGAATCCAACGTCGACAGCGCGAACGGCGGCGTCGACGAAAGCGCCTTTGACGCGCTCGATGCCGTCGGGGTCGAGCCGTTCGGTTTCGAGCGGCTCGTCGTGGGGCCACGGAGTTTCGGTCGGGCCGACCGGCGTCCAGCCGCCATCGTCGTGCACCGGTCCGCGCCCGTCCGCTGGCCGGTACGTCGAAGCCTTTCGTCCCGCGTGGGCGAGTTGGATGGCCGAGGTCGCCCCCCGGTCTGCGATGAACTCCGTGGTCGGCCGGAGCGCCTCGGCGTGTTCGTCGCTCCAGATTCCGAGATCCTGCGGTGAGATACGTCCCCGTGGCGTGACCGCGGTCGCCTCGCTCATCACGATCCCCGCGCCGCCGCTGGCTCTGCTTCCGAGGTGGACGAGATGCCAGTCCGTCGCCATTCCGTCTTCCGCTTCGCAGCTGTACTGACACATCGGCGACACCATGACGCGGTTTCGCGCGGTTACGTCCCGGCACTCGAACGGGGTGAAAAGATGCATAGTGCCCGTTCGAAGGGGTGCAAAAAGACCTTTCGTATATTGGTGCGCGACACGTTCGGCCGATGAGGTATCGATGCGCGGCACGTTCGGCCGACGGGTGAAGTAATAAGACGCTTGAGCCTCGACACCGCAGGTATCGTATGCGCGAGGCTCATCCGATCGAAGCGGCCGTCGGGATCGAATACTACGTTTCCGAAACGGACGGGGTCGGCGGGCGCCTCCGGAAGCGTCCCGAGACGTTCCGGGTCCGCGAGCGGGAGGCGTTCGGCGCGGATCTGCGCCCGGTGGACGCCGACACCGGTTCGTACCCGCACCTCGTCTTTCGGGCGACGCTTCGTGGATGGGACACGAACGATTTCGCGTCGGCGCTGTCGGGCAAGCTCGGCGTGAGCCGAGAACGGATCTCGTGGGCCGGCACGAAGGACAAACGCGCGATCACGACGCAGCTGTTTTCGATACGACGCGAGGGGAACGATCTCCCGACACTCGACGGGGCCGACATCGAGGTGATCGGGCGAGCCGGCCGTCCAGTGCTGTTCGGCGATCTCATCGGCAACGAGTTCGAACTCGTTGTCAGCGACCCCGAACGGCCCGAAAACGTGGATGCGATCGCCGAGGAACTGCGGATGTTCGCGGCCGACGGAGAGACGCCCGGAGACGATGTCGCCGTTCCGAACGTCTTCGGCCAACAGCGGTTCGGATCGAAGCGGCCGATCACTCACCGCGTCGGGCTCGATATCGTTCGCGACGAGTGGGAGACGGCCGCGGTCAGGTACGTCTGTGAGTCGAGCGACCGAGAGCCGGAACGAACCCGAGCCGCCCGCGAACGGTTGGCCGAGACTCGCGAGTGGGCGAGAGCCGACGAGATCCTCCCGGGCGGGCTTCGGTTCGAACGAGCGATCGCCTCACGGCTGGCTGAGGGGGCGAACGAACCGGCCGACTACCGGGCGGCGCTCGAACGGTTGCCGACGAACCTCCAGCGGATGTTCACGAACGCGGCCCAATCGTACGCGTTCAACCGGATGCTCTCGGAGCGGCTCCGGCGCGGCCTTCCCTTCGGTCGTCCGGTCGCCGGCGACGTGGTCTGTTTCGCCGACGCCGATGGGCTCCCCGATCCCGAAAGGACACAGACAGTCGAGGAGAGTCACCTCGAGACGATCAGCCGACACTGCGAACGCGGTCGAGCGTTCGTCACCGCACCCCTCGTCGGGACGGACACCGAATTCGGATCCGGCGAGCCCGCCGAGATCGCCCGATCGACGCTCGATAACCTCGGTCTCGATCGAGACGACTTCGATCGCCCGGGGGAGTTCGGATCCGACGGAACGCGCCGAGCGATTCGGGTCGAGACGGCGCTCGGCGTGGATCGCGAGCCGCTCACGCTGAACTTCTCGCTCCCGAAGGGGAGTTACGCGACCGTCGTGGCTCGCGAGTTCCTGAAAACCGATCCCGACGATCTCGCCTGATCCCGGCGCCCCGCGCTCACCCGGGAACGGTTCGTATTTCGAAGCGCGCGCCGCCACCGTCGGTGTCCGTTGTGCGACACACCTATAGTAAGGTAATTCTTCGCACCGGACGCCGCTGACACAACTGTTATCGGCGTTCGTCGATACCGATCCGGTATGGAATGTCG
>CAYQWI010000010.1:0-15478 GCA_964421165.1 uncultured Natronomonas sp. | reverse complement strand
GAATGTCAGTAGGACAGGAGCTGCTAGATGTACCGTTCCCCGAAATGATCGCCAGCATGGGCCAAGGGATCGCGGACGCCCAGAACCAACTCGACATGAACTCGGTGGAGGTCGCAAAAACGCTCGCAGAGACCGAAATCGAGGTCGTTCCGGCGATCACCCGGACGATCGGAGCGGACGGGAGCGTCGAGTTCGACTCGGCTGACCCGATCGATGTCTCACTCCTTCAGGTGGGGCTGTTCCCGACGTTTTATCAGTTCTCCGAGAGCGTCATTGAGGTCGAGATGGACATCAAGACGACCACCGAACGGGAGACCAACATCGACGTGAGCGCCAGTGCGCGGGCCGGCTTCGGACTGTGGGGCGGGAGCATTCAGACGGACGTGAGCCACAATCGGAAGTTCGGCAAGGAGGTCCACGGGACGAGCCGGCTGAAAACGACGCTCGTCCCCGTTCCCGAGCCGCCGTATCTGTTCCCCGAAGTCGAAACCGTCGACAACCGTACCTCGGACGAATGATTCACTCAGCCTCCCTCACAGGGGAGGTACTCATATGCCACTACGACCACACGATCTACGATCGCGCAGTATCGCCCGGCGGCGGCGGATCCGCGAGGAGCCCGACATCCCATTCGACGACCTCGTCTACCTGCTGGCGGAGAGCGTCTCGGACGCCCAGACCAAACTCGACGCGAACACCGCAGAAGTCCTCGAAACGCTGGCCGAAACGGAGGTCGACGTCATCCCGCGGCTCACTCGGACGGTCGAGGACGACGGGACGGTCACGACTACCACGGCACCGGCGGAGTCACGATCGTTGCTCGCGCTCGGGTTTACGCCCTCGCGATACCAGTTCAGTGAGGCGACCGTCGAGATAGGTGTCGACATCAGCGTCGCCGAACACGAGGAACGGGATGTCGAGAGAGAGGGCCGCACGATCGGTCTCCGGGCGGGGACCTACGATGTGACCGAACAGCGGCGGTACGACCGAGCAATTGAGGCGAACGCGAGGCTGACCGCGCGGCTCGAACCGACGCCGCTACCGATCGACCTCGGGCCGATCGAGGATCGAAGCGATACGACCGAGGAGGACGATGCCGACTGAAGCGTGGCTCTCCCGGCCGCTGAAGGAGTTCATCCGCACGGTCGCCGTTTCGGTCGCGGAAAGTCAGGAGGAACTGGATCGCCGATCGAGACGGAGTCAGCGATCTATCGATCGGGCGGTCTCGGAGGGCGAACTCGAATACGACCTGGACGCTTCCTGGCTTCGGTTCTCCGAAGTCGAGGCGGATCTCGAAGTGGTGCTCTCTATCGAAGGCAGAGAGATCACCGATCCGGAGACGAACGCCGTCCGCGGCTATCGGCCGATGGTGCGTGCGACGCCGCTGAGCGTTCGTGCGAAGCGGGAGTACGATCTCGACGCGGACATCGCGAGCGATGTCCGGCTCCGAATTACGCCCGTGCCACCGGAGCGAGAGCGACAATGAGCGAGCGGTTCGGCAGCGACAATCGGGGCCTAAGATCCTTCGATCGGACGTTCCGTCTGGAAGAACTCGACCGCGTCGAGACCCGAAAGCTGGAAGACATCGAAAAAGCCACGATCGAGCGGGCGATCACCGACCGCGAGCGTGTAATACACCGGATCCAGACCGACCTCATAGAGATTCGGAGCGAACGCGACGCACTAGAAGCCCGCCTCACGGAGCTCGAACGCGATCGACAGGAGCTTCGGGAGCGCGTCCAAGAGTTCGAGACCCAACGACCGACGGTAGAGCCTGAGGCGATCTTTACGAACCTCGGATCGGCGCTCGAAAGCGCCAGGGACGACCTGGCCGGCGCGCGCTACACCGTCGGGGACGTCGATTTCACGCTCAAGACGAACGTCGTCCAGACCGATCAGGGACTGCAGATGCATCTCCCGTCGATGGAAGAGCGGTCGACCGCCGCGAATCTCAGCGAAATTTCCTTTCGACTGCGCGGGAGTCGAGGCGAATCAGAGGCGGCCGACTACGTCGAGATCCCCGACCTCGTCGGAGCCACGTACGAGGCGGCCACGCGCCGACTCGCGTCGGCGAATCTCGAAGTCGGCGAGACCGAGCGAGCCGACGAGCCGGATGTGCAACCCGAAACCGTCATCGGTCAGTTCCCCGACGCCGACGCCGTTGCGCCCCCAGGGGCAGCGGTCGATCTTATCGTCGCCGACGGGCGAGACGACGGGCGAGAAGGCGAAGAACTAGAAGCGACGCTCGAGACGAGTGTCGACGACGGCGTCGAGTTCACGCTTCGGGTCGTCAACACCGACTCCGAGCCGGTCGAGTTGACGTTCCCCAGCGGACAGGTGTCCGATGTCGTCGTCACAGACGCCGAGACCAGCGATACCGTGTGGCAGTGGAGTGACGGCAAGATGTTCCCGCAGGTGATCGAAACCAGGCGGTTAGCGCCGGGAGAGGCGATCGAGCAAAAACACACGTGGGGAGACCCTTCGGAAGGCGAGTACACCGCGGTAGCGACACTCGAAGCCGATCGAGGGGTAGAGGCGCGAACGACAGTGACTGTTCGGCCGTCAGCCGAGGAGGACCTCGAAGACTCCGACGACGACACCCCATCCGGAGGCGAAGAGGCATTTGAACCGGACGAACCCGAAGACGAAGAGGCAAGCGAACCACCAGCCGAGGACGACGTAGACGAGCGGATCAGACCTCCGGACAGATGGGATAGAGAACCGGTGGTCTGGGAACTGTTCGGAGGGGAGACCGGTGAGCCGTCGCCTGAACTCGAATCCCGACTCCGCGAGCGACTCGAGCGTGCCGGGATCGACGACATAGAATCGCTGGTCAGTAGCGATCCGAAAACGATCGCGGAGACGCTGGATATTCCCGTCGAGCGTATCGAGCCGACCCATGAACAGCTAACCGAACGGCACGAGTCGGTCGATCTCCGCCAAATCGACGGGATCGGCCCGACCTACGCCGAACGACTCCGAGAGGCAGGGATCGAAAGCGCCATCGAACTGGCCGGGCTTGATCCATCACGGGTGGCCGAGATCACACAATCCTCGCGCGGACGGGCCGAGAACTGGATCGAACAGGCCCGATCGCTACTCCGGCCACAATGAACATCTCCGAACGGTTCGGAGCGACGATCGAGATCAAGGGGCCGGACCCCGGCGACGAGGGGACGTTCTTCCTGAAGCGCCCGAACGACATCGATCACGACGCGTTCGTCACCGGCTTACTGGGGGTAATCGGAAACTCGGATCGGCTCGTGTTGCATCACCGGACGGGATTCGCGATCGTCCGGCTCCCGTTCGGGCGCGCACAGCGGCTGAAGCGATACCCCTGGATCGCGGCCGTGGGTGGCGTCAACTTCGATCCCGAACAGTTCGCCGCGGTGACGGGTCCGCCTTCGTAACGACGGATCCTGTCGTATCGTCCTTCGTCGATCGGCTCAGAATCGGTAGCCAGTGAGCGTTTCGAACACGCCAGCGCCGTTTTCGATCGCCGCTTCGAGCCGCTTGACGCCCGGTTTGTCCGCCCGGTCCGGATCCGCGACGACGGCGACGCGTTCGGTCCCACAGGAAACGAACCCCATTCCGAGTCGGTCGGCCGTCGCCCGGAGGCCGAGCCCTGCGTCGCGCTCGCCCGAACGGACCTTCCGCGCCGGCGACTCGTGCGCCCGAACGGAGAGGTCGAACCCGTCGATCGCGTCGGTCAACTCGCGGCGGTCGACGCCGCGCTCGTCGGCGAGTTTTTCGATCGCCGCCTCGAACGTTGAACGCAGTCCGGCGTCCGTCGTCCGGTTGACGAACCGGACATCGGCGTCGATCAGGTCATCAATCCCGCCGATTTCGTGGGGGTTCCCGTCCGGAATGACGAGCCCCCACTCGCGGTTCCAGTCACCGAGTTCAATCCCCTCGGGCGTCTGGTCACCAGTCACAACGGCCACGTCCGTAATCCCGTCCCGGAGGCGGCGGCGTCCCTGTCTGCTTCCGACCGACAGGTATCGGGGGCGATCGATCCGATCGAGCAGCCGCGAGAGCGCCGGATCGTCCTCGCCGGCACCGAAAAGCCTCGGCGGGCGGACGTCGGCGGAAAACAACTGCACGTCGACGCGCTCGCCCGAATCGAGATACTCCACGTCGGGCGGGACCGCGACGATCCCGTCGGCCTCGACGAGGCTCGTCGTCGCGCCGCTGCCCTTATCGACGGGGTAGACGAGCGTCTCCCCGTCGCCGTCTTCGACGAGCCCGACCGGCATGTACCGGAGCCGCCCCTCGCCGTAGCGCTCCCGCTGGGCCATCACCCCCTCGACGGTCGCCGTCTCCGGCTCCTCGAGACCCGCCGCCCGACGGATCGCCGGTGCGACGAACGTCCGAAAGATCGTCAGCGCGGAGACCGGATACCCCGGAAGGCCGACGTAGGCGCTGTCCCCGATCCGTCCGACGAGCATCGGTTTGCCGGGTTTGACGGCGACGCCGTGGAGCAGGAGTTCGCCCTTCTCCTCGACGACGCGGTAGATGACGTCGACCGCGGAGGCCGACGTCGAGCCCGACGAGAGGACGAGATCGCACTCGTCGGCCGCCGTCCGAAGCGCCGACTCCATCGCGTCGTAGTCGTCGCCGGCGTGCGGATACAGCCGCGCGTTCCCGCCGGCTTCCTCGACCGCCGTCGCCGTCGTGTAGCTGTTCACGTCGTAGATCTCCCCCGCGGCGCTGTCGAGGGGCTCGCCGGGGCGGACGAGTTCGTCGCCGGTCGAGACGATCCCGACGGTCGGCTCTCCGCGGACCGGGACCGACTCGACACCGATCGCCGAAAGCAGACCGATCTCGCGCGGCGTGACGACGGTCCCCGGGCCGAGCGCGCGCTCGCCGGCCGCGACGTCCGCGCCCGCGAACATGACGTAATCGCCGGGGGCCAGGGACGTTCGGACGGCGATCTCGCCCGCGTCCGACGCGACGTCCGTCCGTTCGACCATCACGACCGCGTCCGCGCCCGGTGGCAGCACGGCCCCCGTCGAGATCTCCGCACACTCGCCGGCTCCGACTTCGACGGCCGGTTCGGCCCCGGCGTGAACCTCGCCGACGCATGTCAGGTGAGCCGGGTCGGCCTCATCAGCACCGAACGTGTCAGCCGCCCGGAGCGCGTAGCCGTCGACGCTCGCGCGGTCGAACCCCGGCACGTCGAGTTCGGAGTCGATCCGTTCTGCGAGGACGCGACCGCGGGCCTCCCGGAGCGGGACGGTCTCCGGTTCGGGCGTGAGATCGAGCGACGAGATCGCGTCCCGCGCCGTCTCGGGGTCGGCCAGGTCGCGGAACTGCTTTCTATCCATTGTACTCCCAGTTCTCGACGGCGACCGTTTCGCCCTCGGGGATTCCCTCCCGGCTCTCCTCGACGACGACCCAGCCGTCGGCCAGCGCGACGCTCGAAAGCACCCCCGAGCCGCTCGCGCGGGTCGGCGTCGCTTCCAGTCCGTCTTCACCGGCTTCGAGCGTCACCCGGACGAACGTCCGGACGCCGGGTTCGCTCCGTATCTTTCGAGCGAGCGTCGCCTCCTGTGTGGGCATCGGTTCCAGCGGCATGCCGCCCAGGTGTTTGATCAGCGGCCGGAGGAACTGGACGGCGTTGATGATCGCGGCCACGGGATAGCCGGGGAGCATGACGACCGTGACGTCCTCGACGCGGCCCAACGCGACCGGATGGCCGGGTTTCAACGCGACGCCGTGGACGAACACGTCACCCAGTTCGTCGACGACCTCGGGGATCAGATCCCGCTCGCCGACGGAGGAGCCGCCGGTCGTCACGACGACGTCGCGGACGAGATCGCGCTGGATCGCCGCCCGGAGCGCGTCGCGATCGTCCGTGACGATCTCGCGGCGCGTCACGTCGGCGCCCCACCGTTCGGCGAGCCGCGAGACCGTGAATCGATTCGTCTCGACGACCTCTCCCGGTTCGGGATCGGCCTGAACGAGTTCCTCCCCCGTCGGAACGATCGCCACCTCGGGTCGATCGAACACCTCCACTTCGTCGACGCCGGTCCCTTTCAGCAAGCCGAGATCTGACGGCCGAAGCTGGTGGCCGGCGTCGTAGAGTCGCTGGCCGGCGTCGACGTCCTCGCCGACCGGGCCGACGTTCTCGCCCTCGGCGACGGCGTCGAACACTTCGAGTTCGTCGCCGATTCGCTCGGTCTCTTCGACCATCACGACCGCGTTGGCCCCCTCCGGAAGCTCGCTTCCGGTGTGCACTCTGACGGCTCGCTTCGGACCGACTGACTCACCGGGACGGAGCACGGCCGGCGAGCGTCCCGACGCGCCGAACGTGTCCTCGGCGCGGACTGCCCACCCGTCCATCGCGGCGCGGGCGTAGTGGGGGACGTTTCTGATAGCGTCGACGGGCGCTGCGACCGTTCGTCCGTCGGCGGCCGACAGCGAGAGCCGCTCTGTGCGATCGATCGGCGGGATGTCGAGCAACTGGGCCCGCGCGTTCGCCACGCGGGTCCGCTCTTTAAACCCTGCCTCGCGGATATCTGCCATACTCTCACTGAGGCCTCCGTCGGCAAAAAGGTCACAGTGCTCGACGCCGCTTTTTTCATACTGATGGACGAAACCAGATGAAACCGACTCACCAGTGGCTTGCCGTTCGTTCTATCGAACGGCTTCATCCTGGTGAGTCGTGTTTATATTCGTTTGTCCGTGAGTATCACTAACGATCGGAAATTCCTCCGTCCGGATCTCAAGCGCAGTATTCCTGTGGTACACGATCCGACAGTATAATCCGCCAGTGGAAATTTCGCAAAAGTAGTCGGTCAAACCCCTTCAGAAGCCCGTATCGACGCATATCGATCGAGAAAGTGGGGCGAGCTTTTAGTAACCACTGTCGATATATGTTGATCTGAAGTGACTACCAGTGTGTCGCTCGTCCGTGGCTCTGTGCGGCGATCGGTAGCTGGTGGTATCATTCTCGGCGGGCTCGCCTGGGCATTGCTCGCGGTCCATATCGGATTGATGCTGGGTGCGCCGTCGACGTACGAAGCGCTCGTGGTCACGATGGCGATCCCGCTTATATTGGTAGTGATCCTTTGTGTCGGGGCGCTCTGTATCTACTACTACGAACTGGACGATCTGGCGTTGCGGATCAGCGCGTGGACGCTCGTCGGCGTGGTCGTGTTGTCGGTGGTTCTCGGGGGGGTGGTCGTCCACCTCCAGTCGCATCTCTCGGCTGGTATTTCGATGTCGATGGTGTTCGTGAACGTGGCTTCAAGCGGCGCTGTCATGGGGTTTGTTATCGGTTTATACCACGCCTATCAACAGCGCTTGTTGGTCGATTTACAGGCAGAATACGACAGAACGGTCGGGCTCTCGCAGCGACTCAGCGTGTTGGCGCGGATCCTCAGACACGACCTCAGAAACCAGTTGACCGTGATCATCGGCCAGGCGGATCGGCTCGAAAGACGGGATCTGTCCCCCGAGGCTGCGAACGCCGTCTCGGAGATCGACGCCGCTGGCGAGGAGCTAGCGTCGATCTGTGAGAACATCGGCCAGTTCAGCTCGATCCTCGAAAAGCCCCATCCGGATCAAAGCGTTTTCCAAATCGATCTCGCGGGGATCATCGACGACGTCGTCGATGGCATTCGATCACGCCACGGTTCCGATTCGGTCAGGATCGAGACGAGCGTCCCCGACGGTGTGAGCGTCGAAGCCTCGCCGTTCCTCCCGAAGGCGCTCGACGAACTCCTCGAGAACGCGATCATCCACAACGACAGCCAAAAACCACGCGTCGGGGTACGCGTCGAACCGGAGACAGACGCCGAGGGGCGCATCGAGGTCTGGGTCACGGACAACGGCCCGGGAATCCCACGCGACGAAGTCACAGTACACAACAGCGAGATCGAAACACAGCTCGATCACAGCATCGGTGTGGGGCTGTGGCTCGTCCGGTGGGTAATCGACGCGTCCGACGGTGAGATCGATTTCGAAACCGATACCGACGACGGGACGGCTGTCCGGATCCGGTTGCCGGAGGCCGATCAGTCCCGATCTGTCGGGTGACTCTCTATCGAAGCCCCTGTCCGACAGTATATCGAACGGGGGCGACAGCGTACGTTCGAGTGAAATCGTCGACTCCATCGCGACCGTTCTCGAATACGCCGCAGGTCGCGACGATTTTTCCCCTCTCCTGTGGCCGGGAGTGGTTTATAACCGATCACCAGATCATCTTCCGGGCTACCGCCGCCGCCCGCCGTGCCCCGGGTAATCGCGCTCGAAGCGGTCTTCGATCTCCTCGATCGGGAGTTCGATCACGGTCGGTCGTCCGTGCGGGCAGGCGTAGGGATTCTCACAGTCGTCCAGCGCTTCGAGGAGCCCCGTCACGGTCCCCTCCCGAAGCGACGTGTTGCCCTTGATCGAGGGGTGACAGGCCAGATCGCCCAGAATGTCGTCGACGACCGAATCGACGGTCCCCTCGGGATCGCCACCGACGAACTCCTCCAAGAGGTCGCGGGCGATGTCGGGCGCGGCCTCCCCGACGCGTTCCGCCAGGATGGCCGGCACGGTCGTCACTTCGAGGGATCGATCGGATGGCCCGCGTGCGTCCTCCGACGCCTCCCTGACCCGAAATCCGAGCCGCGAGAGCGCCTCGACGTAGGCGTCGGCCAACTCGGCCTCGCGGGCGGTCAGCCCGACGACCACCGGTTCGGCGAGCGTCTGCGTCGTCACGCCGCCGTCGAAGGCCGCCCGCAGGCGCTCGTAGTTCACCCGCTCGTCGGCCGCGTGTTGATCGACCAAGAGGAGCCCGTCGGCCGTCTCGGCGACGAGATAGGTGTCGTCAAACTGCCCGAGAACGGTCATCGACGGCAGCCGCTCGAACTCCTCGGGCGTGCCGGCCGTCTCCGCGCCGTCGAGCGTCCGCTGGGTGGTCGGAGGGCGGACTCGCGACCGGTCCGGGGAGTCGCCTCCGGTCGAATCCGTCGAGGGGGAGGCGGTGTCGTCCGGCTGTTCATCGGCACCGTCCGGCGTCGAGTCCGCCCGCGGTTCGTCGACGGTCGACGCGGCTGTGGTATCGGACCGTTCGGTCGGAGGAGCGGAGCGACTCCCGGTTGGCGGTTCGGCCGTCTCGGATCGTATTTCGCCGTCGCGGTTTCGGTCGGGTTGTGGAGCCGACTCCGGGTCGACGTTTGAGTCGGATTGGCTCTTGGCTCGTGTTTCCGTCCTCTCCGAACTGTGATCGGATCGGGAGCCCGCAGCGACCTCGGTCTGTTCGGGAGCCGATCGCCCGCGCGGTGCGCGCGTCCGCAACAGCCCCGCCTCCGATAGCGCCGACTCGACCGCCTCCTTGACGCCCGCCGTGACGCCCTCCTCGTCGGCGAACAGCACCTCCAGCTTTCGCGGGTGGACGTTCACGTCGACGCCGCCCGGTGGGAGCCGTAAATCGATGACTGCGAAGGGGTATCGATCCGGCGCGAGCTGGGAGCCGTAGGCGTCGACGATCGCCTCACGGACGGCGCTCGACGTGACGTAGCGGCCGTCGATCAGCGTCGTGAGGTACTCCCGACCGGCCCGGTTCGTTTCGGGATGGCTGACGAGCCCTTCGACGCCCGCGAGCGGGCCGTCGCCGCCGTCGAACTCGACTGGGATCATCGCCGACGCCACGTCCCGTCCGTACACCGCCATAACGGCGCTTTCGCGGTCGCCGTCGCCCGTCGTTGCGAACGTCTCGCGGCCGTCGCGTTCGAGGCCGATCGCGACCCCCGGTTGGGCCAGCGCGTAGCCGGTGGCGACCCGGGCGACGTGGTCGAACTCCGTCGCCTCGGTCTTGAGGTATTTGCGGCGGGCCGGGACGTTGCCGAACAGCTCCGTCACTTCGACGGTGGTGCCCTCGGGGCAGCCGATCGGGCCGCAGGAGACGAGTTCGCCGTTCTCGACGACGAGTTCGGTCCCGCGGGAACCGCCGCGCGGTTTCGTTTCGATCCGCAGACGCGCGATGGAGCCGATCGCGTGCAGCGCCTCCCCTCGGAAGCCGAGCGTGCCGATCGAGTCGAGATCGCCGACCGCTCTGAGTTTGCTCGTCGTGTGCTCTCGGACCGCTTTTTTCACGGCGGATTCGTCCATCCCGATTCCGTCGTCGCTCACGGCGATCCGGTCGATCCCACCGCCCTCGACGGCGACGTCGATCCGGCTCGCGCCCGCGTCGAGCGCGTTTTCCAGAAGTTCTTTGACCACGGACGCGGGGCGCTCGACGACCTCCCCGGCCGCGATCCGATCGCGCGTCTCGGCGTCGAGTTCCCTGATCTCCGGCGGCATCGTTGTCTGAACGTCCGGGCGGTCCGGGGTAACGGTTTCGCTCGTCCGGTCGATTCGCCGCTGGCCCCGTCACTCCTCGTCGAGCCGTCGCTGCCACTCCTGGACGCGATTCATGAGTTCGATCGGCGAGACGTCGGTGATATCGGTGTTTCGAAGCTCGTCGGCGACCGTTTCGGCTGCGGAGGGCGAATCGGGGGGGCCCGTCGAAGCCGACTGATCCGGCCCCCCTTGGAACTCGCCGCTTCCGAGGTCGAAGACGGCCTGTACCGGCTCGCCGGAGTCGCCGCCTTTCGCCTCGATCGCGCGCTCCTCGCGGAGTCGGCCGAGCACGTCGCCGGCCCGGTCGACGACGGGGTCGGGAACGCCGGCCAACTCGGCGACGTGAACGCCGTAGGATCGATCCGTCGGCCCCGGCTCGATCGTTCGCAGGAAGGTCACGTCCCCGTCTCGATCGCCGCTGTCTGCGGGTTCGCCGGCGACGGCGACGTGGACGTTCTCGACGCGAGGCAGTTCGTCCGCCAGCGCCGTCAGTTCGTGATAATGTGTCGCAAAGAGCGTGAACGCGCCGACCTCGTTGTGCAAGTACTCCGTCGCCGCCCACGCGATCGAGATGCCGTCGTACGTCGCCGTGCCGCGACCGACCTCGTCGAGGATGACGAGCGACTCGTCGGTCGCCGAGTGGAGGATGTTCGAGAGCTCTTCCATCTCGACCATGAACGTCGATCGCCCGCCGGCGAGTTCGTCCAGTGCGCCCACGCGGGTGTAAACGCCATCGACGAGTCCGATCCGTGCGTGGTCGGCGGGGACGAACGAGCCGATCTGCGCCAGGAGAGTGATCAGTGCGGCCTGCCGCATGTAGGTCGATTTGCCGGACATGTTGGGGCCGGTAACGAGCAGGAACCGGCGATCGCGGTCGAGAAAGAGATCGTTCGGGACGAACTGAACGTCGGTCTCGACGACCGGGTGGCGTCCCGCTTCGACGTCGAGGATCCGATCGTCGGTCAGTTCCGGTCGCGTCCACCCCTGCCGCGCGGCGTGGGTGGCGAGCGAGCAGTGGGCGTCGAGCCTCGCGAGCGCCCGTCCGACGGCACCCAGCAGTTCGGCTCGTCCGGCGACCGCCTCCCGGATCCGACAGAACGCCTCGTACTCGCGCTCGCCGCGTTCGTCCTCTAATCGGAGGATCTCGCGCTCTTTCTCCCGGAGTTCTTCAAAGACGTATCGCTCGGCGTTTTTCAGCGTCTTGATGCCTTCGTACTCGTCGGGGACGGCGCCGGATTCGGATTTGGGGATCTGCACGTAGTAGCCGTCCGTCTTGTTTCGACCGACGGTGACCCGCGAGAGATCGTGCCGCCGCTTTTCGCGCTCCTCCAGCGTCTCGAAGAACGCTACCGCCTCGTCGTGGCGCGCGACGAGTTCGTCGAGCGCCTCGTCGTAGCCGCGTTTTATCAGCCCGCCCTCGTGAAGCGTCTTCGGAGGATCGTCGGCCAGCGCCTCCAGTTCCGTCCGAAGGTCGGAGATCGCGGCGCGGTCGAGATCGGCGAACAGATCCGCGACCGGGGACTGAGCGAGCGCCGACGAACCGTCGATCCGCTCTGTGAGCTCCGGAACCAGCGCGAGCGTCTCCCGAACGCGCAAGAGCGCGTCGGCGTCGACGCTCCCCGAGACGGCCCGCGTCGCCACACGCTCGAGGTCGTAGGCGTTGCCGAGCGTTTCGGTGATCGCCTCTCGAACGAGTGCGTCCTCGAGCAGCGCGTCGACCGCAGCCTGCCGTTCTCGGAGCGTCGCTCGGTCCCGGAGCGGTCGAGTGAGCCACTCCGTCAGCAAGCGGCCGCCCGCGCTCGTTTCGGTGTGATCGATCGTTTCGAAGAGCGTCCGACCGCCGCCGGTCATCGTCTCCGTGAGTTCGAGGTTCCGCTGCGTCGTCGCATCGAGCGAGACGTGATCGTCCGGCTCGTACGTCCCGAGCCGCGTCACCGAGGCGAGCGATCCGACGCCGGTTTCGTCGACGTACTCGATCACCGCACCCGCCGCCGCGATCGCCGGAGCGTCCAACCCGACCGTTTCTGTGACCCCACCGAACTGCTCGTCGACCCGGTGTCGCGCCCGCCCGGGAGCGAACGCCTCGGTTTCGTGCAGCGTCAGCCGGGCGTCCAATCGCTCGCGGACCGCGGCGAGGAAGTCGTCGTCGGTTCGGACGGTCGGCCCCGGGAGTATCTCGACCGGATCGAACCGGTACAGTTCGGTCAGCGTCCGGGCGGTCGCGTCCTCGCCCGAGACGGTCGTGGCCCGAAACCGGCCGGTCGTCACGTCACAGACCGCGAGCCCGTAGTGGTCACCGTCGATCGCGACGGCGACCAGATGCTGGGCGTCGGCGTCGTCGGTTTCGAGAAGCGTCCCCGGCGTGACGATCCGGGTGATCTCCCGCTCGATCTCGCCGTCGATCTCGCGTTGGTCCGCGATGGCGACCCGGTAGCCGCGCTCGGCGAGCGCTTTGACGTACGGCGTGAGATCGTCGACCGGGACGCCGGCCATCGGGTACGGTTCGCCACCCGAGGAGCGCTCGGACACTTTCAGATCGAGTTCCTCACCGACCAGTTCGGCGTCGTCACCGAAGAACTCGTAGAAATCGCCCATCTGCATCGCCAACAGATCGGCTCCGCTTTCGGCCTTCAGATCAAAAAAGTCGCCGACGATTCCGGATGCCATGTCCGGACCGGCGCACCCCGGCGAGTAAAGCGTGACGGGTCGGGCTGCGGCCTCGCTACAGTTCCTCGAGATACTCGATCCGTTCGCCGTCGGGACCGTAGACGAACGCGACTTTGAGATCGCCGAACGTCTCGGGGTCCATGAGAGGCTCCGCACCGGCCGCCTCGGCCGACTCGACGGCGGCGACGACATCAGAGACGACGAATCCGAAGTGTAAGATACCCGTTGAGACGTCCTGTTCGATCCCATTGATCTCGTACGGCGGCCGTTCGAAGCAGTAGACTCGCTTGTCGGCGACTTCGAGGGCGACGTACTCCGAACCGTCGCCGAGGTCGCCGCGCTCTATGGGCTCGCCGCCGAGCGCCTCCCGGTAAAACGCAGCGCTCGCGTCCAGATCGACGGTTTTGACCGCGACATGAAAGAATCGTTCGGGTTCCATGGAGTGACAGTCACTCTGGAGATACCAAACAGTTCCGCGAGAATATCTCGACGGGAGGCGATGGGGAGTCCGATCCGCGATCAGTCCCACACGGCGACAATGGAATCGAGGTGCGAAGCGAGAAGGGAGATGCTCGGATCGTCTTCGCCCCAACGGACCGCGACCGGAACGGACGCAGTTCGGGGGACAGGATGGTCATCATCGGCCGTTCCGTCGACATCGACGACCTGCCACTCCGGGGATTCAACGACGGCCTCGATCGCCGACTCTCGGCGACACTCGACGGCGATACGGACTCCCGGATCGGCCTCCCGAGCATCCAGAAGTGTCCGAACGGGTCGCATCGAGCGGCCGAACCGGACTCGGCCGTCCACGCTGGCTCCGCTCTCGGTCGACTCGACGTTCCCCTCGATCGCTGCCACGTCGTCGCTCGTTTCGGCGTACGGCGTCGCGACCGCGACGGCTTCGACCGGATCGGTGTCCGTCGTTTCCATCCCGAGTCGGTCGACGGCGTCGTAGACGGCGTCGATCGCGTCGGTTCGCACCGCCGCGTTCCGAACGTCGACGAGGTGATGAACCGCGCCGGGGCCGTTGCCCGCCGCGTGATGATACCGTACCGCCCGTTGCATGAACGCCGTGGCGCGCGTGACGGCCCGTTCGAGCGGAGCGCCGCGAGCGAGTCGGGTCGCGATCGCCGCCGAGAGCGTACAGCCGGAGCCGTGGGTGGCGTCCGTTTCGATACGCGGGTGTCGCATCGTCTCGACCGTATCGGGCAGTAAGAGCGTATCGAGCACCGACGGGCCGGAGATGTGCCCGCCTTTTATGAGTGCGGCCTCGGCACCCGAATCGAGCAGGTCTCGCCCGGCCTCGCGCGCGCTCGCTTCGTCGGTCGGTTCGACGCCGGTCAGTACGGCAGCCTCGTCGGCGTTCGGCGTTACGAGCGACGACTCCGCGATGAGCTCGTCGTACGCCGACTCCGCGGCTTCGGTCAACAGCCGATCGCCGCTCGCGGCGACCATCACCGGATCGACGACGATCGGACACTCGAAGTCGGCGGCGTGCTCGGCGACACGCTCGACGATTTCGGCTGTGGCCAACATCCCGGTTTTGACCGCCCGTACGTCGAAATCCGATCGGACCGCGTCGATCTGGGCGTCGATCTCGTCGATCGGGAGGAGATGGCTCGATTCGACGCCGGTCGTGTTCTGGGCGGTCACGGCCGTGATCGCCGACGTTCCGAACCCGCCGATCGCCTCGATCGTCTTGAGGTCGGCCTGAATTCCGGCCCCGCCGCCGGAGTCGCTTCCCGCGATCGTCAACACGACCGGTTTCTCGACCGGAGCAGGGGAACGCGTCTCTACCATACCCACAATATAACTCAAAGATATAAACCGGTAATGGTCCGGCGAAACGGTTTCGGAGATCGATCGCAAACAAACGGGTATGTATCGCGCGATACTCCCGAACGGCCAACTCGAATGTGACGATTACGAACACGGGGACCGCGGCGTCGAGCTGTACGACGCGGACGACGAACTGCTGGCGTTCGTCCCCTACCAGAACCTCGAAGCGATCCTCACCGGGAGGGCCTACGACTCCGATGAGCCGTCGGTGATGTGAGCCGGGCGCCCGACTAGACGTCGTCGGGCGTTTCGGCGTCGTCCTCGACGGCGCGCTTCATCGACTCGCGTCTCGATTTGGCGTCACGGCCGGTGCATTCGAGCAGGAAATCGTTTTTCGCCGTGTTCGCGTCGCCCGCGGCGTCGACGTCGCCGGTTTCCATCAGCTCTTCGAGGTCGCGTTCCTCGAAGTGGACCGCGAGTTTGTCCTTCTTGCCGGAGTACGAGACCGGACCCGCGACGATGCGAGTGAAAACGGGATTGTCGGGCTCCTCGACGACGTAGAGGTCGCTCCCTTTGAACTCTTCAGTGTCCGTGATGGGACCGAAATACTCCTCGATCGTCCCTTCCATGTCCGGAACGCGCTCTTCGAGATACTCGCCGCGACGCATTTTGTACTCTTCCATACCGATAGGTATCG
>CAYQWI010000009.1:12978-15840 GCA_964421165.1 uncultured Natronomonas sp. | reverse complement strand
AGTGAGCCTGTTGATGACAGGGCCCTCAACGAAGACGAAAGAACGAATACTCGATGCCGTCGCTCCCGAAGCTGACGAGCGCACGATCGTAATTACCACTAACATGGGAGCAGAAACCGTCGTTCGGGAACTGGAGCGACGTGGAACCGACCGAACACGGATCGGCGTTATTGACTGTACGAACACGGACAGTGAGGTTGCAGACGTTACAGTCAAAAATCTGAACTCCCCGGGTGACTTAACGGGGATCAGTCTCGAATTCGCGAAACTGCTCGATCAGGATAGCGAACAAGACTCGGTTCGGGCACGTGTCGGCCTCGAATCCGTTTCGACAGCACTCATGTATACGGAACTGCGAACGATGTTTCGATTTTTACACGTTTTCACCGCCCGAATCCGGTCGGGTGATATGCTCGGTGTCTTTTCGCTCGATCCGACGATGCACGAAGAGCAAGCGTACAACACGATCCGTGCCGTATTCGACTGCGAGGCTCAGTTCGACAGCGATACCGTCTCTCTCTCTGGGACCGGATTCGAACGGTAGGTGCTTTCGTCCGGACGCTCACCGAACAGTTACATCTCGATTCGCTCGACCAACTCGTCGTCAGTATGGGTGTTGACCGCTACGATCCGGACGTGCTCTTCGATCCCCGACGCTTGGAGTTTGTGTTTCAGTAGCTCATCCACTTGATACACGCCGGCAGCGTCGGTCATTTCTATTTCGACTATAACCGGTTTGTCTTCGCCGGTGTGCAACGACACCTGACGGATCGCTCTGCTGGACAGCGTATTAATTCCTCGTCCGCCTTTTTCGTACGGGATTCGGGACCGGCCACGTTCCATATCGAGTCCGTCGGCGATTCGAACGACGCCCGCCTCTCGCGTCAACGGTGTCTCTTCGGTGTGGTGGCACAAAATCGCGTGGAGCACTTCGCTTTTGACTCGGACGGCTTCGGCGGTGTCGTATCGGCCGAATTCGTCGAGGATTCGGTCGAGGACATCTGCAGCGAGCGGGATCGAATAGTACGGGTGATCGTCCCGGTGGACGACGTGGCCGATATCGTGAAGCGTCGCCGCGAGGGCGATGATTACGGCCTCGTCTGCCTCTCCGAGACCCTGCCCGAGAGCGCCGTTAAATTCGATGCCACCGGCTTTCAAGAGGTCGTATAGGCGGAGTGCGGCGTTACGGACGATCTCTACATGCTTGGTCCCGTGATCGTTGTATCCCATTCGAGCGACGGGATTGACGTTTTGCGCTTCGAGATATGCGATGACTTCTTCGTCGGTCTGAAGCTGTCCGAGGATCTCGTTGACCGGGCCGTCCGGAAACGAGTGATCCCCTGCAGGGTCGTATCGGCGACCGTTGTCGTCGGCGTCCGTATCACTCATACTACCACCGACGGCGCGGCCGATGAAAAAGTAACTGGGAGTTATGCGTCCTTCGCCGCCGCTTCGACCTCGTCGTAGTCCGGCTCGACGCCGGGATCGTCGGAGACCCACGCGTAAGTAACGAGACCATCCTCGTCGACCACGAAGACGGAGCGCTTTGCGACACCGGAGATACCGAGGTCCTCGAAATCCATAACGACATCGTAGGCGTCGATGACTTCTTTGTTCGTATCACCGATAAGCGGGAAGTTCAGCTCGTTTTGCTCGGCGAACTCACCGAGGGAGAACGGTGAATCGATACTCAGTCCGTACAGCGTCGCGCCGGCGTCAGTCAACGCATCGAGTCGATCACGAAACGTCTTCATTTCGCCCGTGCAGACGCTCGTGAACGCACCGGGGAAAAACGCCAAAACGGTCGGTCCGTCTTCGAGTGCGCTCGAAAGCGTGAACTCGGCGATGTCGCCGTTGGGTGTTCGCATCGGTGCGGTAAAATCCGGAGCCTCGTCGCCTTCTGATACCATGGTTCGCCAAACGGCCGGCAATGCCCTGTTATTTTCGGTTCCGAATCGCCGGCACGGCGAAAGGCATACAAGTACCCGCGCGAACGACGATATATGACAACGCCCCTGTTCATCGGCGGACTCGGCCCGCCAGAGCTGTTGTTGATCGCCGGCGTCCTGATCTTGCTCTTTGGAGCAAGCAAACTCCCGAAGCTCGCTCGCTCGATGGGATCTGCGACGGGCGAGTTCAAAAAAGGTCGTGAACAAGTCGAAGGCGAACTCGATGAGATTCGAAACGCCGCGAAAGCAGACGGCTCGGACACGACCGACGGTTCGGCGGCCGGCTCCGAGACCGACGCGGATCTCGAAACCGAAACGCAACCGGATCTCGAAACCGAAACGGAACGCGACTCGGACGTAGAACAGTCCGGCACATAACGACCTTTCACACCTCATTTTTCCGAAGTCATCATCGTCTCCGAGGAAAAGGCATATAATCACCACTGAACTAGCCTCTAACAGCAATGAATCCCACACTTCCCCTACAGTTTGGAATCCCCGGCGGTCCCGAACTGCTCGTAATCTTACTCATCGCGGTCTTGCTCTTCGGAGCGAACAAGATTCCGAAGCTCGCGCGCTCGACCGGCGAAGCGATGGGTGAGTTTCAGAAAGGCCGCGAAGAAGTCGAACAGGAGCTCCAAGAGATACGCGAGGGGGGTCAGGAGGCCTCCGAATCGGAAACGGACTCCGAGCCGGACGTCGAGACCGACGCCGAAACCGATGCGGCCCAATCGACAGAGGCTGAAACGACGGACGATGACTCGGAGGAGGCCGATGAGTCGGAACTCGAGATCGCGGACGCCGAAACCGACGAAGAGCAAAACTAAAATCCCGTCTTTTCAATCACGTGAGCGTGTGGCCTAGCGGATAGGGCGAGAGGTTCCTAACCTCTAGATCGCGGGTTCGAATCCCG
>CAYQWI010000009.1:5543-12878 GCA_964421165.1 uncultured Natronomonas sp. | reverse complement strand
GACGCGTCGGCGAGCTGTGACTGCGTCATCGGTCCTTCGTACTGAAGTGTCTTATAAACTAATTTCGCGCTGGGCGGAAGTGGAGACACGGCCGATTCGGGATCTGTCATGTCGATACACACACCGGGGAGGAAATTAATCTTCAGTCGCTTCGGTTCTAGACGCGCACAACCGATCGGAACAGCGGTTATGAGATGAACAGGCGCAAAACCTCTCCCTTCAGGGCAGGGAGGATGTCAATCTTCAAGCAGTCCAAGATCCGTAGCGACGTGGTCAGCGAGATGGTCGAACACGTCCGGGTCGACGGTCGCGACGGATTCCCCGTCGTGCAGCTGTTCATTGTGTTCGCTAACCACTGTTTCGACATCGGAGAACGGGATTCGCGTTTGCGTCCCGCAGTCTGGGCAAACGATAGGGATCTCTGGTGATTCGGAGCCGTCCGTCATCAGTGTCTCTTCGGTCTCGATCACCCAAAACCGTCCCGGTCTGGCCGAACGGCTACGCCGTCTGCACCGGGAGTGCCGATAGCGCTCTCGCGAGCTCTCGCGTATTCGGCAGTACGTACAGCTGTACTTCGGCTTCCCTCTCGTCAATCTCGATAGTCGTATCGATGGTGAACGCGAACTCCTGCCGGTTCGAAAGACGACGCTGGACCGTCTTGATAACGGTCGATCCGGCGTTGCGGACGAGCTCCGGCGGGGTGTGTTCGATACTGCTTTCGAGGGTGTTCGCCCATCCGTCGATGAAGCCGCTCGTGATAATGTTTCCGAGCTCCTTAATCGCTCCGTCGGCCATCGTCTCGTCGGTCGGATCGACGCTCTCAGGGAGCATCGCTGATGCGATGCGCTGGGCGGAGCGTTCGGTGAACATAACGACGAAGAACCCGCTCGGCACCCCGTTCAGCTCGAAGATGACGCTAACGTACGGATCGGAGCCGACTTCGGCGGATATATCGGAAAACGAGAGAAACCGAAGTTGACTCACGGTTACGTCCGTTCGGAGACCGGTCAGCTGTGCGATCTGTCCCGAAGCCCGCTTTGCACTTTGGTCGGCAAAGCCGTTGAATACGGCAAGCTTCTCGGCCGGGACTGTCAGTCCGTTCGGTCTGCCCGCCAGTAAACTCACGAATTCGTCGTATTCGGGAATCAGATAGATCGGGACCGACAGTTCGCGGTCGACCGCTTCCAGCCGGCTTTCGAAGAGAAACACGCCCTTCTCCGATGCGTCGCGTCGAGTGATCTTTGGAAGAATTCGGGTCCCAGGAGCTTCGATGTACGTCGGTGGCGTGATATCGATCTGCGTGTCGAGATGGTTCGCCCATCCGTCGATGAAACCGCCGATCATGATGTTACCGAGTTCCGCGAACGGGCCTCCCACGAGACGACTCCCGCCACTCGGAGACTGAAGTTGTTCGTGGAGTCGCTCGGCCGAACGAGGATCGAATATCAACATCGTTTCCCCCGATAATCCCCCGCTCAAACCGACCTGAACGCCGATATACTGTCGCCCGGTAAAGACCGTATCGAGCGCCTCATCGGAGATCAAACTCACGCCAGTGACCTCGTGACGCATCCGGACGCCGGTCATTTGTGACAGCGCTCGCGACGCTTGCTTTGCGCCCCGAGACGCGATCTCGTTGTACTCTTCGAGCTGGTTGATTGCGATTTTCATCGCCGGACGTGAGACGCCGATGCGTTCAGTGCCGTTCGCTCAGGGAGCTCGAGAGGCCGAAAGCGAAAGTCGGGATACGCGAAGTCGTTCCAACGCGTCCGGTGTATTTTCCATCCGCGGTAGACAGCCATATTCGAACCTTCGATATCACATATAGTAACGCCACGGTTCGACACAGTGTCCGAAACGAGACGCTAGTCGAACATTCCGGTCGACATATATCGTTCTCCGGAATCCCAAAAGACGGTAACGACCAACGGGCAGTCATCGTCGATCGGCTCTGAACTGCTCGGCTCATCGTCGAGGATTCCAACATCGTTATCCGGGCCGGGACACTGTCGGGCGTCGAGGTTTCGATCGTCCGCCAGTCGCTGTGCGACGCGCTTTGCAGCGACCAACGACCCGCCCGACGACTGTCCGACCAAGATCCCTTCCTCCCGAGCGAGTCGGCGGCACTCTTTTTCGGCAGATGCTATATCGACGGTTTCAATCTCATCGAGCAGACCTCGATCGAGGTTTGGTGAGACGAACCCCGGACCCATCCCCTGAAAATCGTCGTCTCCGGGAGGATCTCCGGAAAGCACGGCGTTCGTAGCAGGCTCGACGCCGACGACGAGCATCTCCGGAAACGCTTCTTTCAGACGGCGTGCCGTCCCGGAGATGGTACCACCAGTCCCGATTCCGGCAACGAGCGCGTCTACGTTTCGACCGTCGACCTGCTCGATGATCTCTTTGCCCGTCGTTCGGTAGTGTGATTCGGGATTGGCGGGATTCTCGAACTGCCCGAGTTGGGTCAACCCTTTCTCGGCTTCGAGTTCATCGGCACGATCTTTCGCATCGGATATCGTTCCCTCGACGAGTTCGATATCTGCGCCGTACGCCGCCATCAGTCGTCTTCGCTCCGGTGACTTCGACGCCGGCATGACGATGGTAATGTCGTATCCCTTCGCCGCAGCGACGACCGAGAGGCCGATCCCCGTGTTCCCGGAAGTCGGTTCGACGATGCGGTCGCCGGGAGCGAGTATCCCCTCGTCCTCAGCCGCCTCGACCATCGCCAGCGCCGGTCGGTCTTTCGCCGATCCGCCGGGATTTTTCGATTCGATCTTCGCGGCGATGACGGAGCCCGGAGGTGACGCTACCTGCACTAGCGGCGATCCGATCGTATCGAGGATGCCCCGTTTCATTGACCTCCTTTTGATGTGACGATATAAAACCCCCATGAAGCAGAGAGAATCTCGAGGCGACCTCTACGAACAGCCCCCGATCGAGCGCGGCGCTTAAGACGGGCGCGCCGTATGTGTCAGTATGGAACTGGAAACCATGCGTCCGAACCCCGTATGGGACGCCGACTCTTACGAGGACGCGATCGAGGCCTTCGAAGCGGTGAACGACGATATCGTCGTGAAAGTGTGGGGCGGTGATTGGTGTAAGGACTGTCGATCACAGCTTCCCGATTTCGGTGCGGCGATGGAGGCGGCAGCCGTCGATCACGTCGAACACTTCCCCGTCGAGAAAGCGGACGACGGCTCGAAGATCGGCCCCGGCGTCGAGGAGCACGACATCGAATTCATCCCGACCATCGTCGTCGAGGACCGAGAGACAGGGTCCGAACTGGCTCGGTTCGTCGAAGACGCCGACGTGCCCATCATCGTTCATCTGGCCGAGCAACTCGACTGAACCCGCTCCCGAACGACTCACTGTCAGAGATTCGGTTCTGGCGACTTCCGACGGGGATCTTTTATACGTTCCATCTGTGCGAGTGGATACATGGAACAGTGGTCGTCCCGCCTCGGGTTCGTGTTCGCGGCGATCGGTGCAGCGGTCGGTCTGGGTAACATCTGGCGGTTTCCGGCGATCGTCGGACAGAACGGCGGCGGCGCATATCTGGTTCCGTATCTCATCGCCGCGTTCGTTTTCGCAGTTCCGTTGATGATTCTCGAGATCTCCGTCGGTCGGTCGCTCAAAGCCGACGTCGTAACCGCCTGTCGGACGATTCGAGCCGAGTTCGAGGTCGTCGGATGGCTCATCGGGGGATCCGTGCTCGCTGTGTTAAGCTATTATCTCGTCATCACCGGGTGGGTACTGGCTTTCTTCACGATTTCGCTCACCGGAGGGGAAACGTCGTTTCAAGCGTTCACCGCGACGTATCAGCCGATCGTATTCTTCGTCGTGTCGACGCTTCTCGTCGGAGCGATCGTTTCGCTCGGCGTTCAGGGTGGAATCGAGCGAATGTCGCGGATTTTGATCCCGCTGACGTTCATAATCCTCATCGGACTCGCGGTCTATATCTCCACGTTACCCGGATTCGTCGACGGGTTGCGATTCTTTTTCACGCCGGACATCTCGATGCTTTCGGATCCGAACATCTGGAGTGCCGCGTTCGGCCAGGTGTTTTTTTCGTTCTCCGTCGGGATGGGCGTATTGCTCACGTACGGGAGCTATCTCAGCCCGGATTCGAACGTCCCGAAATCGTCGTTGGTGATCGCGCTCGCCGACCTCACTGTCGCGGTTTTGGCGGGAATCGTCATCTTCGGTATCGTGTTCACGTTCGGTCTCGATCCCACCGAAGGAACCGAGCTCGCATTTTCGACGCTTCCGACAGCGTTTTCGGCGATGCCGTTCGGTACGCTCATCGCGATCTCGTTCTTTGGATTACTGTTCGTTGCGGCCCTTGCTCCGTCCGTCTCGATGCTCGAAGTCGGCGTCGCTGGCGTGATGCGAACGACGGACTGGTCGCGCCGTAAAGCGAGCCTCGTAATGACCGGCGTGATTCTTCTCGCCGGGCTTCCATCGGCGCTAAGTTACAGTGCGGCAGAGCTCTCGGTGCTCGGACGCCCCTTCCTCGACGCGCTCGACTCGACGGTCGGGACCTACGCGTTACCGATCGGAGCCATCGCGCTCAGTAGCGTCTTTACGTGGATCCTGGAGCAGACGGCGCTGCGGGAACAGCTCGGAGACTCGATCGTGCTACCGCTCGTCAAATACGTCGTCCCGGTCGTTTTGGTCGTGGTCACGACGCTTCGTCTCGCGACCGGAGTGGAGATCGCCGCGTGGCGGCGGGTGCCGAATCTCGCGCCGCTCTCACCGCAGTTCGGGATCGGAACGACCGCGTTCGTCGCGCTGGTAGTGGCGTCGTTTGGCTACGGGATATACCGATGGCGGCGGACACGGCGCTGGAGCTCCGACTGATACCGGAGATTCATCCTCGGATTAACCGCTGCATTTCACTTTTCGCCGATCCATCGAAAAACGACAGATCAGACATAGTGAACGAAACCGTCGGGATCGAGATCCACGCTGGATGAGTGATTGGAGGGTAAATAAAGAGCCCGACGGGAGTGAGCGAATCCCTCGGATTCGCGATCTACGTCGGGCGAGTGACGAACGAAGTGAGGAACGAGCCCGACGGGATTTGAACCCGCGACATCCAGGTCCGGAACCTGACACTCTGTCCACTGAGCTACGGGCCCTCAGACACGGGTTACGACGGTACGATTATAACCGTTGTGAACCGGATCACGGTAACTATCTGTATGCGAGTCCTAATCGAGGTATGCATCAGCTTGTTGATGGGGAGTGGATCCACGAGTACGAAGCGACCGACGAGGACGGATCGTTCAAACGGCAGCCGACATCCTTTCGGGATCGAGTCGATCCAGGGGACACTGAAGGGGGGAGATACCACCTCTATGTAAGCTATGCCTGTCCGTGGGCGCATCGAACGCTCATCACGCGAAGCCTGCTCGGATTGGAGGACGTTATCTCGGTAGATGTGGTCGACCCGTTCCGTGCGGAGGACGGCTGGCAGTTCACGCCCGAAAAAGACGGTTGCACCGCGGACTCGATCAACGGGTTCGACCACTTGCGGGAGGCGTACGTCGAAGCGGATCCGAACTACACGGGACGGGTTACGGTTCCGGTGTTGTGGGACAAAAAGGAGGGAACGATCGTCAACAACGAATCGCGCGAAGTCATGCGTAACTTGGCGACCGTCTTCGCCGACTTCGGAAACAGTGTCGATCTGTCGCCGGAGGAGCTCCGAGACGATATCGACGAGACGCTCGATCGGATCTACGAACCCATCAACAACGGGGTCTATCGAACCGGCTTCGCCGACTCCCAGTCCGCGTACGACGAGGCAGTCGCGGAGTTATTCGACGCGCTCGATCACTGGGATTCGGTGCTCGAAGATCGACGCTACCTCGTCGGCAACCGCCTTACCGAAGCGGATATTGCGATGTACACGACGCTCGTCCGATTCGACGAGGTGTATCACACACACTTTATGTGTAATCACAAGCTGATCCGCGAATACGAAACCCTGTGGCCGTATCTTCGGGATCTCTACACGACGGCCGGGTTCGGCGAAACGACGCGGATGGACCACATCAAAGAACACTACTACACCACACACCCCGACGTGAGTCCGAAACGGATCGTTCCCGTCGGACCGACGCCCGATTTCGATGCACCCCACGAGCGGGACGAACTTCCGGGCGAATCGCCGGTGTAACTCGGCGTATTCTCTCGCACGCTCTCGTTCGTGATATTCTCACTAAGCGTTAGAGCTATACCTGTGCGTGATATACCCTAACATGACCATGCCAGACACGAAGCGAGGTCGTGAACGCAAAGGCAAGAAAAAGCGTGAACAGCGCCACCGACGTGAAATCCAGCAAGCGCTCGAAGCACAGGATCGCGATCTCGACTTCGATGAGTTGTACGAAAGCGAGGAGATAGAGCTCGACATCTGACGCCGCGGTTACAGGAACTCTCTTCGAGGACCATAGACATCTCCCGACAATCAGGAACCGCCGCGAAACCTCCGAGAGATTACGGTACCCCGTCTCAGCTTTGTGGACGGATCCGATCGGCGGCACGCGTAATCTCTCTCCCGAGATGGCAACGATAGTTCTTAAACCGTCGGCGTGAGAATAATCTGTATGCCCGAGACGACGCTTGCGGAGTTGCTCGAACGGAATGCGCGTCACGCTGAATCGCTGACCGAGAGTTACTTCGATCCCGTCCAGACCGCTCAAGAACCGGCCGTCGTCTCGGTGTGCTGTTCGGATTCGCGCGTCTCTCAGGAGGGGATGTGGTCCGTCGATGAACCAGGGTGGCTCTTTACTGTGGGGAATATCGGAAATCAGGCTACAGACCGCTACGATGGCGACGAGGTTCTCAGCGGGGATCTCCTGTATCCGATCCAGTTCACGGACACGAAAATAGCCGCGGTCGTCGGACACACTGGATGTGGGGCGGTTACCGCGGCGCTCGAACGCGTCCGCTCGGACGATCCCGACCCGCTCGCTCCGGGAATCGAAAAACGAGTGGAATCGCTGGTCCCGATCGTCGAAGCGGGGCTGGCTGATCCTCGGATCGACGCGGACCGTGACGCTACTCTCGTCAACCAGCTCGTCGAGTACAACGTCGATCAGCAAGTCGATTTTATTCGGACGAGCGACTCGATTCCGGATTCAGCCACAGTCGTCGGATTCGTGTACGATTTCCAGGGAGTGTACAGCGACACTCGAGGTATCTCTAATCTGGTTAACTACGGTGGAGAGACATCCGTCGAGAAGCTTCGGTCGATCGTCCCGGACGAGTTCCGAGATCACGCTCAGCGATTGCTTCCGTCCGATTGACATTCTTTCCGTCCTGCAG